>PLLL01000101.1 GCA_003141235.1 Dehalococcoidia bacterium | reverse complement strand
GCCCTCGGTAGGGTTCTGCTCGGCCCACTTCTTGAGGTCGTCCAGGCTGGTGAAGAATCCCTGGTGAAAACATCCCGCCGAGGCATAGGTGCCGTCGGGCTTCTTCCGCAGGCCGAACCAGGCGACGGCCGAAGAAGCCCGACGGCACCTATGCCTCGGCGGGATGTTTTCACCAGGGATTCTTCACCAGCCTGGACGACCTCAAGAAGTGGGCCGAGCAGAACCCCATCGAGGGCGGCAAGATGATCACGATCGACCAGGCCCTGGGCGACAAGATGAAGATGACGGCGGAGCAGATCGCCAAGGCGTGCAAGCTCGGCGAGTGCAAGTAACCTGAAAGCATCCAATATGAAGTCACACGATTCCAATCCAGACGCCGTGCGAGAGAAGGTCCGCGCCGGTTACAGCCAAATTGCCCTGCATGGCAGCGAACGTCGCAAATCGAGCTGCTGCAATGGCATGACCGCCGTGGACTCCGAAAAGCTGGCCCGCCAGATCGGCTACTCGGCCGGGGAGCTGGCGGGGCTGCCGGAGGGGGCAAATATCGGCTTGTCCTGCGGCAATCCGAGCGCAGTGGCCGCTCTCCGTTCCGGCGAAGTGTTGCTGGACCTGGGCAGCGGTGGCGGCTTTGACGCCTTCATCGCCGGCCCGAAGGTTGGTTCGGCTGGCCGTGTTATCGGCGTGGACATGACGCCGGAGATGCTCGATAAAGCCAGAGAAAACGCTCGAAAAAGCGGCTACACTAATGTGGAATTCCGGCTCGGAGAGATAGAAAACCTGCCTGCCGCAGATAACTCTGTGAACGCGATAATTTCCAACTGCGTCATCAACCTGGCACCGGAGAAAAAGAGAGTGTTTAAAGAGGCTTTCCGTGTTCTAAAGCCGGGCGGGCGTATCATGGTCTCGGACATCGTCCTGACTAAAGCGCTCCCGGAAGCCATCAGAAATTCTATCGCGGCGTATGTGGGCTGTATCTCCGGGGCTTCGTTAGAATCCGATTACCTGGCGGATATTAAAGCGGCCGGATTTAAGGATATAAAGGTAGTTGGGGAAGCGGCTTTTCCTATGGAAAGCATGAAATACGACCCTATGGCGCAGGAGATAATGGAGAGCCTGAATCTGACACCGGAGAAAATGCGCGAGACGGCCGGTACGGTAAAAAGCGTTAGAGTCCACGCCATCAAGCCGAAATAGAGCATCAATTTAGGAAGTTTTTAAAGAGGGGCTTTCGTCCCTCTTTTTATTCCCTTATCAAGAAGAAAAAACTAACTTTTAATAAGTCCTTTCAGCTTCGCTGCAATTTCTGAAATAGGCACGATTTCCGCCTGCTTCTCGGAACGCTTTTTAAACTCGACGCTGTTTTTCTCTAAAGTGCGCGGGCTGACAGTCACGCGGAGAGGTATCCCCAGCAAATCAGCGTCGTTAAACTTGACGCCGGGGGAATCCTCACGGTCGTCGAAAAGCACCTCTAACCCCGCCGCTTGAAAGTCAGCATAAAGCTTTTCGGCGGTCTCCGCCACGTTAGAGCCCGCCCGGTACAGCGGGCAGAGATGGACCTGATAAGGAGCAATCGGCAGCGGCCAGATAATGCCTTTATCATCGTGGTTCTGCTCAATGGCGGCCGCCATGAGACGGCTGACGCCCATGCCGTAGCAACCCATGATAATAGGATGAGACCCGCCTTTTTCATCAGTGTAGACCGCGTTAAATTTCTCGCTGTAACGCGTCAGCAGCTTGAAGATATGCCCTACTTCAATACCACGGGTAGCGGCAAGTTTCCCGCCGCAATTAACGCATTTATCTCCGGCGCGCGCGGTGGCGATATCCGCTACGAAATCTGCCTTGAAATCGCGCGGATAGTTCACGTTTTTAATGTGCGTCGCGGGTTTGTTAGCGCCGGCGACAAGATTCGTAGCCATCGTGACCGAATCATCGGCGACGACCTTAAAGCCCTTCAGACCGACGGGCGAGGCCGCCCCGGCGACGACACCAGCTTCTCTAACTTCAGCGTCAGTGGCCAGACGGAGGTCGGTGCAATGCAGCTGGTTCTTCAGTTTAATCTCATTAACCGCCAGGTCACCGCGGATGACCACGAAGACAAACCGGCCATCGGCGGTATAAAAAACCGCTTTAAGCGTATGGACAGGGGATACTTTAAGGAAAGCAGCGACTTCCTCAATAGTCGATATGCCGGGCGTGGCGACTTCCTCAATGGGCAGCGGCTGGCCGTTATCGATACGCGCTTTAGCGCTGACCGCTTTTTCCGTATTAGCGGCGTAATTACACCTGGGGCAATTGATAATCTCATCTTCGCCGCTCTCAGCGACAACCATAAACTCGCGGGAGTCCTTCCCGCCGATAGCGCCGCTGTCCGCATCTACAATCATGGTGGACACAGCGCAGCGCTTAAACACATTCTGATAAGCCTCGACCATTTTCTGATAACAAATGTCCAGGCCTGCCTCATCGACATCGAAGGAGTAAGCGTCTTTCATGATAAACTCGCGCCCGCGCATAAGCCCGGCCCTGGGGCGCGGCTCATCCCTGAATTTTACTTGAATTTGATAGGGTAGCTGGGGCAGGTCGCGGTAGCTCTGGACATAGCGGGCGGCCAGCTGGGTAATGACCTCCTCGTGGGTAGGCCCTAAAACAAATTTATGTTCGCGCCGGTCGGTGAGGTTAAAAAGCACATCGCTCATGGATTGGGCGCGTCCGCTCTGCTGCCACATCTCGACGGGCTGCAATACCGGCATACTGAATTCCTGTCCGCCGGCTTTATCCATCTCCTCCCGGACGATGTTTTCTATTTTATGCAGCACCCGCAAACCCAGCGGCAAGTAGGTATAGACACCAGCGGCAAGCTGATTTATCATTCCCGCCCTGACCAGCAGCCGGTGGCTGATTGTATCCGCATCGGCGGGGGCTTCCCTGGTAGTTTTGGCGAATAGCCTTGAAATACGCACTCTTTTCTCCTCTTAGCTCTAGCTTAATTGCGTGGCCAACGCTTTAATGTTATTTATCATTATTTCACCTCACCCGCTTTACAAAGGGAGACGATGACATTTTCTTTTATTACCATTATTCTCATTTAATTTTTTCCCAACCGCTTATATATTTTAACCACAACATTATCGGTATCTTTTAACACCTCTGAATTAGAAAACCTTAGTACTGTCAGGCCGAGGCTCCTCAGGTATTCGTCACGAACCCTGTCGTTAGCAGCCGTCTCCGATGTAAAATGCTGTCCTCCGTCCACTTCCACGATAAGACGCACCTTCGGACAAAAGAAATCAACAATATATTCACCTACAGGTTTCTGCCGGTAAAACGCGTAACCCAGATGTTTCAACTTAAGCCTTATCCACAAGCATTGCTCAGCTTCTGTTTGCCTATTTCTAAGGTTTTTTGCAGGTTCCTTCAAATTTTTATTGTATGGTATCACAAATCCTTCTCACTCTACCCTGTGTCAAAATCCTTCTCTCATCTCCCTTTTACAAAGGGAGACGATGTTATTTACTGGTAAATTATCATTCTTATCTAATTCGTTTGTCCCCCTTTGAAAAAGGGNNAAAGGGGGATTAAAGGAGGATTTATTGCGCCCCTCTTAAACACTCCGCTTTATCTTTCAATTAAGCTAGAGCTTCTAGGCCTTTTTTTATTACTTCATGTAGAAGGTTGATACGTCCAGCTATTTTGGCCTTGCTCGAAGTCTTCTTCTTTTCATTTAAACCCGTTCGCTCAACCAATTCGGCAAAACGTTGGATATCCTTAGGCGTAAGAACAGGGTTATGTAATAATTCCTCATGGCATTCATAACAAAATACTTCTTTTTGTCCCTCCAAGCCCCACGGATCTTTCATATTCTTAAATATAGAACGACCAAAGAAACGTTCTGCAACATAATGATGCTTGGTGGCATGAGAACGGCCTTCTATAGTATCTGTTGCATATACACCTTTTTTTCGAGTAATTTGGCAGCCACAGATTTGACATGTTTCTCTATACATCTTAACCATCTCTAAACTCCTTTCACCTCTCGCATCAGCGCGGTGAGGAAGTCCTTTTCCGCTCTGGATCCCGATTTACATCGGGATGGCGGTGGTGTATATGATTCTTTTGTAATCAGAAACTTTCTACCTCTCGCATAAGAGCTTCAAGAAAACTATTCTCTTCCACCACCGCCACCTTTTCCCCTTTTTTAAAGATAACGCCTTTGCCCTTGCCGCAGGCGATGCCCACATCGGCGTCTTTAGCCTCGCCCGGCCCGTTGACCACGCA
>PLLL01000113.1:3314-10206 GCA_003141235.1 Dehalococcoidia bacterium | reverse complement strand
AATGAAGACAAGGAGACCATCGCCACGGGTTCGCTGGCGGCGGCGCGGGGCGGCTTTACCACCATCTGCTGCATGCCCAACACCAACCCGCCGCTGGATAACGAAGCGATGATAAAGTACATTTTAACAGTCGCGGCCGGGGAAGCCTCCGTACGCGTGCTGCCCATCGGCTGCGTCACCCTGGGGCGCAAGGGCGAAGATCTCGCCGACCTGAACGAGATGGAAATGGCCGGTGCTATCGCCTTCAGCGACGACGGCGCGCCGGTGAGCAATTCGGAAATAATGCGACGGGCATTAGAATATAGCCATGATTTCAACCGGCCGATAATAGACCACTGTGAGAACCTGTTCCTCACCCAGGGCGGCCAGGTCGATGAAGGCATCGTGTCGCTGGAAATGGGACTGCGCGGTATGCCGGCGTCTGCCGAGGAACTGATGGTTAAGCGCGACCTCGACCTGGCGAAAGAAACGGGCGGTCATATACACATCGCGCATGTCAGCACCGCCGGTTCGGTAGAGCTGATACGCGACGCTAAGGAACAGGGTATACCTGTTACCGCCGAGGTCACGCCCCACCACCTTACCCTAACCAGTGCAGATGTAATAAAATATGGCACACTTGCCAAGGTCAACCCGCCGCTAAGAACGAAGCAGGATACAATAGCGCTGCTCCGCGCCCTGAACGACGGCGTCATCGATATCGTCGCTACGGACCACGCGCCGCACACGGAGGCCGATAAAAACTGCGAGTTTACGCAGGCCGCCTTCGGCATCAGCGGCTTTGAGACGGCGCTGGGCAGCCTGGTTGGCCTGGTTTTTAAAAGCGAGCTATCTCTGAACAATCTGATTGCGGCGCTGACCGTCGGGCCGGCGCATGTCCTCGGCTATGAAAAGCTGGGCACGCTGGAAGTGGGAGCGCCGGCGGACATCTGTATCTTCGACTTGCATAAAGAGTGGGTGGTGGATACGGCCAAATTCGCGTCCAAAGGCAAGAATACACCATTGGCGGGGCAGACGCTTAAGGGCAAGGTTATGGCAACGCTTTACCTGGGAATGCCGGTGTACGCGGATTCGTCCATGAAAATAGAATTGAAGGAAAATCATGGCTAAAACAGCAATATTAGTCCTGGCGGACGGTTCGACTTATGAAGGCTACAGCTTCGGGGCGGAGACGGACGCTATCGGCGAGGCGGTCTTTAACACAAGTATGACCGGCTACCAGGAAATGCTCACCGACCCGTCCTATGCCGGGCAAATCCTGATACCCACCTACCCGCTCATCGGCAACTACGGCACCAACGCCGAGGATGACGAGTCGCGGCGGATACAGGTGAGGGGCTTTATCGTTAGAGAAGAGTGCAACCTGCCCAATCATTACCTGAACAATAAAAACATCCACAATTACCTGGCGGATGGCGGCATGCCGGGCATCTGGGGCGTGGACACCCGCGCTATCACCCGCCGCTTACGTTCTTCCGGGGTGATGATGGGTATGATAACTTCATCTAAAACGCCCGCCCAGGCTTTGGGAGTGATGAGGAAAGCGCCGAACTACGACGACATCGATTTCGTTAAGGGCGTCACGACCGATAAACAATACGAGTGGCAAGACAGCGATAACGCTAAGTATCACATCGTCGCGCTGGACTGCGGGCTGAAATACAATATTTTAAGATTGCTCGCCAAACACGGCTGCCATACTACCGTCGTCCCGTGCACGACATCGGCGGAAGATATTTTAAGTCTTAAGCCGGACGGCATCCTGCTTTCGCCCGGCCCCGGCGACCCTGATAAACTGGACTACCTCGTAGAGACGGTTAAAAAGCTCGTTGGGAAAAAGCCCATCATGGGCATCTGCCTGGGCAACCAGCTTATCCACCGCGCTTTCGGGGGGAAGCACTTTAAGCTGAAGTTCGGCCACCGCGGCGGCAATCACCCGGTGCGGGACTTACAAAGCGGCCGCGTTTACATCACCGCCCAGAACCACGGCTACGCCGCCGACCCATCATCGGTGAGTAAAGAGCTGGAGGTGACGCACATCAACCTTAACGACGGCACGGTGGAGGGACTGCGTCATAAAGAGCTGCCCATCTTCGCCATCCAGTACCATTCGGAGGCATCACCGGGCCCGCTGGATAATGTGTACCTGTTTAAACAGTTCGTGGAGAACATAGAGAAAGGAAAATGAAAAAGCCGTTAAAGGGAAACGATTCAAAGCTGGGCAGGCACGAGTTGTTTCTAATGTTATGTCAACAATTATATGACGTAACGTGATGGTTCGAGGCTAAGAGTACAAAAATAACCAGACATAATATTTTAAAACAAATAAATGAGGGTAAAGGGTAGAGGGAAATTAAAAGACAAGGATTACAAAAGACAATGATAGAGATTGCCACGCCTCCCGGTGTCACCCTCACCCCCGTATCAAGTACGGGGCAGGCTCTTAGTCCCTCTCCCATCAAGGGAGAGGGGTATAAGGATGGGCTATATAACGGGGGATGGCTCGCAATGACAGATAGAAAAAGGAGAAAACAATGCCTGATAAATTAACAGAAAAGTCAGTAAAGTCTTTTTTAGATGAATTAGCCAGTTCGGCACCGGCTCCGGGCGGCGGCAGCGTGGCGGCGCTTTCGGGGGCGCTCGGCGCGGCTTTGATAAGCATGGTCAGTAATCTGACCATCGGCAAAGAGAAATATGCCGGCGTCCAAGGCGATATTACTGCGTTACTGAAACAGTCGGAGGGTCTGCGTAAAAAGCTCACCGACCTTATCGATGAGGATGTCGCGGCTTATACCGTGCTAGCGCAGACGATGAAGATGCCCCGCGATACCGAGGAGCAGAAGAATGCCCGCGCCAAGGCTATGGACAAGTCGCTTAAAGGCGCCATCGACGTGCCGCTGCGCGTGGCCCAAGCATGCGTCTCGGTCATGGAGCTATGCCGCCCGGCGGCTGATAAAGGCAACTTCAACGCGGTAAGCGACGCCGGTGTAGCGATATTAATGGCTGAGGCAGGCCTCAGAAGCGCGGCGCTGAACGTTCTCATCAATCTCGGCTGGATGAAAGATACCCAGTTTGTCAGCGAGACCCGGAAGAAACTGGATGGTCTGCTCAAAGGCAAACCGGCCCTGCGCGATGAAATTTACGAACTTGTGGTGAGCAAGCTTTACTCATAGAACGCAAAAGGAGAATTAGAAGATGAGCGCGACAATATTAAGCGGCAGCGAACTGGCAAAATCGATGCGAGCCGAGATAGAAGCGGATGTCCAGGCATTCGTGAAAGCGCACGGTTACGCGCCGACGGCCGCTATCGTGCGGGCGGGAGAAGACCCTGCCTCAATCAGCTACAGCAATGCCCTGGAAAAAGCGCTCGGAGCGCGGGGGTTGGGATTCAAGCTGCACACCCTCCCGGGCAACGCTTCCCAGAAAGAAATCGTGGGGCTGGTGGCGAAGCTGAACGCCGATAAGACCGTCCACGGGATTATGGTGCAGGAGCCTTTACCAAAAGGAATCGACGAAGCCGCCGTCAAAGAAGCCATGTCCCCTGATAAAGATGTGGACGGAGTACACCCGGTAAACACAGGACGATTGGCGCAAGCCGCCCCGGCAGGACGCCCGCCGATGGTCGGGCCGTTCTTTGTGCCGGCAACCCCGGCCGGAGGCATGGAAATTCTCAAGCGCAATAAAGTGAACTTGCTGGGAAAACACGCGGTGGTGGTGGGTCGGTCAAACATCGTCGGAAAACCGATGGCGCTCCTGCTGCTGAGGGAAAACGCCAGCGTTTCGATTTGCCATTCACAGACGGCTGACCTGCCCGGGATGTGCCGTACGGCGGATATCCTCTGCGCCGCGGTAGGGAAAGCCAACATGATAAAGGGCTACTGGATAAAGCCGGGGGCAATAGTAATCGACTTCGGGGTGAATTTTGCAGGGGATAAGATGGTGGGTGATGTGGACTTTGAGGAGGCAGTTAAAGTGGCGGGGATGATAACGCCCGTTCCGGGGGGAACGGGACCGATGACGAACATCATGCTGATGAAAAACGTAATTGAAGCGGCGAAAAGACAGGTAAAATAAGGGAATAATCTCCCTTAATCCCTCCCCGTATCAAGTACGGGGCAGGCTCTTACGAAGGAGGGAAAGATGGGATTAAATCTCCCTTGGTCCCTCTTTACAAAAGAGGGAAAGATTAGCTTGGAACATAGCTATATGGTTTGCGCGAACATCCTATCCCTTTAGTAAAGGGAGAATTATAGAGGGATTTTAGGTAAATAAAGAAAGGAATGGTTTAAATAATAATGGATGCATGGATTTGGGTATCATTGATTCTGGCTATCATGGTTATTGTCTTATTTTTCAGGATGAACAAGAAATCCGGAGAGAACGCCATATTGAAGAAGCAGGAAGAAAGGGAGTGGACGCTGAAGGTAGCGCTGGAAAAGACTTTCAAACTCCCGGCGGTGGAAGGAAAAGAAGTGGCAGCTATCGAGCCGCAGATAAACCAGATAATGAACGGCTCCGGCACCGATGTTGAAGTAGAGGAAAAGATACGCATGACGGTCATGGAGCTTTACGCGCAAAAAGCGGAGCATAAGGTTAAGAAGGAAGAACCCAAAATAAATACTGCCCCGCCAAAATATCCCCCAATTGGAGGGAAGGGAAAATAGGATTAAATCCTCCTTGTCTCCCCCTTTACGAAAGGGGTGACAATACATCCGGCAATAAAAGGAAATTATAATACAAAAGGCGGACATCGTCTCCCCTTATAAGGGGAGAGTGAGAGGCAATGATTACACAAGACAATGATAGAGATTGCCACGCCTCCGCCTGCGCTGAAGCTCCGGCGGATGGCTCGCAATGACAGTAAACATGGGGAGACAGATCATACTATAGGCAAGAGATAATGGATAAAAAGAAAGCTTTTAAAATACTACAGCAGAAATGTGAAGAAATACCGAAATTGAAAGAGCTAAGTTTTGGTAATCAAACCTATATATTGTGGCGTGACGATGTCAGGGACGTCATTAAGGCCGCATTTGAAAACGGTGATTTTTATGAATTTTACTATGCCGACCACGGTGAATTCGGCGATAAGAAACTAGTTGAATCAATGTCCGATGATCTCAAACTTAAAGATTACATTAGAAATATTGGGAACCTGGAAAAAGCCCTGTTAACGATACTAAAGAAATACGAGGCGCTCGGCAACCCGGACGCAAATATTAAGGAATCTCCCAAAGTATTTATCGCCCATGGCGGAGGGACAGAAGCGCGCAATAAGCTGCACGATTATTTATTGGCATTAGGTGTTCAACCGCTGATTATTGAAGAGGAATCTTTGGAAGGGTTGTCAGTTAACCAGCAAGTTGAACAGTATCTGAAAGAGGCAGATTGCGCCATTATTTTAGGAACCGCTGCCGATAAAGAATTGATGGATGGAAAACTCAACCCGAGAAAAAATGAGCACATCGAGATCGGAAAATTGCAGGACAAGTTTCGCGATAGAGTAATATACCTGGTTGAAGAAGGGGCCTCGTTCCCTCCCGAAATAAGCGGAATATTGTGCACCCGCTTTACAAAAGGTAATATGGAAAATGCTTTTGTAAGTATAGCGACAGAATTTAGAGCTTACGGGATATTAAAAGCGGAGAAACCGATTTAAATCCTCCTTGTCTCCCCCTTTGACAAGGGGTGACAATACATCCGGCAATAAAAGAAAATTATAATACAAAAGGCAGACATCCTCTCCCCTTGGTAAGGGGAGAGTGAGAGAAGGATTTAACAAAGGGGGTGGGGTAAAAGAAAATGACAAAGATACTAACAATTGATGGAAAAAATATCAAACCATTAGACAAAGTTAAATTTAACCTCGAACGCGATTTACAGGACTATCTTGAGAAATATCCCTCAATAATACCTGTTGATGAAATAGTTGAAAACGCACCGGAATTAATATGCATTGGTAGAGAAGTAATCGTCCCTTCTGGTTCAATAGACCTAATGTATATTGACAAAGAGGGTTTAATAACAATAGTTGAAACTAAATTGGTAAAAAACCCCGAAATACGTCGTGCCGTTATCGGACAATTAATTGAATACGCAGCTTTTGTGTCACAGTGGAAAGCGGAATATATTTACGAGATAGCATCTAATTACTTAAAACAACCCAAAAGTGAAACTGCATTTAGCTATATCAATCAAATACTTTCTGAAGATATTCTTAAGCATAATATTGAAGATAACCTGAAGAACGGTAAAATACGCCTAATAATTGCCGTTGATGAGCTTAATGAACCTTTAAGAGCTACAATAACATTCCTAAATACCCATAGTAATTTTGATATCTTGCTTTTACAAATAAGTAGTTATGAAGAAAGTGAAAGTAGAAAGGTAATAATCCCATCGCTATTTGGATATGCGCCAAAAACTACTAGAGTAAGACCACCAAGATGGGAACAAGATACCTTTTTTAATGATGCTAAAGAAAAGTGCGAGCCGAAAATTGTAGTTGCTATCACCAAGCTATATGAGTTCACAAAAAACAACGCTTATGATATATCGTGGGGTACGGGATCATCTTTCGGGTCATTCAGTTTCCGTAAAATCATACTCGGGACCCCGGCTTCAATTTTTGTTGTCCAGTCTGATGGGAGAATGTATTTTGGCTTCGGAACAATGAAAAGCAAGGAAATTAACGAAGAGATTCTTCAATCTTTTAGGACTAAACTAAATGAAATTCAAGGTGTCAATATTTCAAAAGAGGCTGTGAGCTCTACTAAGTACCCCTATATAAAAATCGAGCTTCTAACAAAACCCAATAGTTTCGAAGTTTTCCAACAAGCAGTATTAGACCTATGCCAACAGCTTGATTCAAAGGAGTCACATCTTGACCTAT
>PLLL01000113.1:0-3264 GCA_003141235.1 Dehalococcoidia bacterium | reverse complement strand
GTCACATCTTGACCTATAAACCAACTAAAGTATTAATCATCGGCTCCGGGCCCATTATTATCGGGCAGGCGGCGGAGTTCGATTACGCGGGCGCGCAGGCCTGCAAAGCTATGCGCGAGGAGGGTGTAACCTCCGTGCTGGTGAACTCCAACCCGGCCACCATCATGACCGATGAAGACATCGCCGATATAGTTTACATCGAGCCGCTGACGGTAGAAATGCTCACCCGCATTATCGAAAGAGAGCGCCCGGACGGGCTTTTACCCACCCTCGGCGGGCAGACCGGCCTCACTTTAGCGCACGAGCTGGCCGAAGCGGGCGTGCTCGAAAAATATAACGTACGCTGCCTGGGCACCTCGATAGATACCATCCGCAACGCCTCCAACCGCGAGCTTTTTAAAGCCCTGATGGAGAAAATCGGGGAGCCCATGCTGGAAAGCGCCAGCTGCAATACGCTAGCCGAGGCCAAAAAAGCCGCTAAAGCGCTGGGACTGCCCCTCATTATCCGCCCCTCTTTCACTTTAGGGGGGACGGGGGGCGGGGTGGCCTACAACCACGATGAGCTCATCGAGAAAGCGGGCATCGGGCTGGCGGCCAGCCCTATCCACCAGATTTTACTGGAGCAGTGGGTGGGGGGCTGGAAGGAAATCGAGTACGAGGTCATGCGCGACGCCGCCGACAACTGCATCACCGTGTGCAACATGGAAAACTTCGACCCCATGGGCGTGCACACCGGCGACAGCATCGTCGTCGCCCCCAGCCAGACCCTCACCGATAACGAGTACCAGATGCTGCGGACGGCCAGTCTGAATATTATCCGCGCCCTGAAAATCGAAGGCGGCTGCAACATCCAGCTCGCCCTCGACCCGAAAAGCGAACAATATTACATCATCGAGGTTAACCCTCGCGTCAGCCGCTCCTCCGCCCTGGCCTCTAAAGCGACCGGCTACCCTATAGCGCGCGTCGCGGCCAAGATTGCCGCGGGCAAAACGCTCGACCAGATTAAAAACGCCGTCACCGGCAAAACGATGGCGTCGTTCGAACCGGCGCTCGACTACATCGTCGTCAAGATACCGCGCTGGCCTTTCGACAAGTTCGCCACCGGCGACCGCGTCATCGGCACGCAAATGAAAGCCACCGGCGAGGTCATGGCCATCGACCGCACCTTCGAGGCGGCCCTGCAAAAGGCCGTCCGCTCGCTGGAGTTCGGCAAGAAAACGCTCCTCTGGGAAGACCCCAACTGGACGCGCGGCGCCGATATCAAGACCTACCCCCTCATGCCCGCCAACGATGTGCGCCTCTGGGCCATCATGGCGGCATTGAGAAGAGGCATTACCCCCGGGGCCATAGCCGACTACACGAAAATCGACCAGTGGTTCCTGGACAAGCTGCAAAATATCGTCAACATGGAAAAGACGCTGCTTTCGGAGACGCTGACCCCGGAGCTCCTGTACCGCGCCAAGCGCGTCGGCTTCGGGGACGGGCAAATCGGCACCCTGGCCGACCGGCTCCCCGAACAGGTCAGAGAAATGCGCCACGATTGGAATATCCGCCCGGTCTACAAAATGGTGGACACCTGCGCCGCCGAGTTCGATGCCGCCACACCTTACTTTTACAGCACTTACGAGCAGGAAAATGAAGCCATCCCCGAAAACGTCAATAAAGCGGTCGTCATCGGCAGCGGGCCGATACGCATCGGGCAAGGCATCGAGTTCGACTACTGTTCCGTACACTCCGCCTGGGCGCTACAGGACGCCGGTTATAAGAGCATTATGATTAACTCCAACCCGGAGACGGTCTCCACCGACTTCGATACGTCGGACCGCCTCTATTTTGAAGCCCTCGATGAAGAAAGCGTCAGAGATATTTTAGAAAACGAGTCCGTCGGGAACAACGCGCCGCCGTCAATCGTCCAGTTCGGCGGGCAGACGGCCATCAACCTTTCGCAGCCCCTATCGCGCGTCGGCCTGCCCATCATCGGCTCCAGCGCTGACGCTATCGACCTGGCCAGCGACCGCCGCCGCTTCGAGCATTTCCTCGAAGAGCTGGCGATACCCCAGCCGCCGGGCGCGGGCGTAACCTCCCTGGATGAAGGCCTTAAAATTGCCGAGATTATCGGCTACCCGGTGCTGGTGCGCCCCAGCTATGTCCTCGGCGGGCGCGCCATGGAAATCGTTTATAACGCCACCGAGCTGGTGCGCTATATGAAACTGGCCATGGAGCTGGAAACCGGCCACCCCATCCTCATTGACAAATACCTCCAGGGGAAAGAGTGCGAAGTGGACGCCATCGGGGACGGCGAGAACGTACTGATTCCCGGCATCATGCAGCACATCGAGCGCGCCGGCGTGCATAGCGGCGACTCCATGGCGGTCTATCCCGGTGTCGACTTTACACAGAAAGAAATTGATACCATCGTCGATTTTTCCATCCGCATCGGCCTGGGACTGAAGACAAAAGGCCTCATGAACATTCAGTTTATTATCATGCCCGGCCAGGACGGCAAGGACTCGACGGTCTATGTCATCGAGGTAAACCCCCGCGCCAGCCGCACCGTCCCCTTCCTCTCGAAAGTCACCGGCGTACCTATAGTCAAGGTCGCCACCGGGGTGATGCTGGGTAAAAGCCTCAAAGAGCAGGGATACAGCGGCGGACTGTGGCCGGTGAGAAAACTTGTGGCTATCAAGGCGCCGGTCTTCTCCATGTCCAAGCTGACCGGAGTGGATACGCACCTCGGCCCGGAAATGAAATCCACCGGCGAGGTCATGGGCATNNTAGCTATACTGGCCGCCGGGCTGGCACTGCCCCCGAAGAGCGGCATCCTTTTCAGCATCGCCGACAGGGATAAAGGCGAAGCGCTGCCCATTATCAGGAAGCTCGCCGCCGCCGGTTGTAAGCTTTACGCTACCGAGGGCACCGCCGCGATGATCGAGGCCGCCGGAATGCCCGTGAAGATGACGAGCAAAAAGCTCAAGGAAGGCCATCCCAACATCATCGACCTTATTAACGACGGCACCATCAGCGGGGTTGTAAATACGATTACCGGCGGTCATATCCCGGTACAGGACGGTTTCCATATCCGCCGGGCGGCTGCCGAAAAGCGCATCCCCTGCTTTACATCGCTGGATACCATCCGCGCCGCAACCGAGACAATTTCCCAGGGCGTCGGGAGCTATACCGTCCAGCCGCTGCCCGATTACAGGAACAAGAGGCCGGCGTAAGTTTTTTAAATCCTCCTTGTCTCCTCCTTTGACAAGGAGTGAC
>PLLL01000060.1 GCA_003141235.1 Dehalococcoidia bacterium | reverse complement strand
TTTCTCCAGGTAGGCAAAGGCGCCGCAGTTTAAAGATTGTACGGCGTTCTGTACTGAGGAATGACCGGTCAGCATGATGGCGATAATATCCGGATGCGTTTTCATAATTTTAGGAAGCAGCTCCGTACCATCGGCATCCGGCAGGCTGATATCCAGGATGGTGACGTTGTAGAAATGCCCTTTCAGCCGTGATACTGCTTCATTGGCCGAGGAAGCGGTTTCCACGGTATAGCCCTTACGTCCCAGTATGCGCCGGATGATTTCCAGGAAATCCAGGTCATCATCTACGACGAGAATAGTTTCATTTTCCTTCATCTTCTCTCCTGATATGGCGTGGTTTTTTAACTATTCTCTTTACCAGATCAGCGGCTTCAGCCGGATCGAAAGGTTTGTAAAGGCAGGTGATGGCCGAGGCTGCCTCGGCCTTTTCTAAAGCATCCTTAACCTCATTACGGAACCCGGTCATCATAACGGTGAGCATGTCCGGATTGACTTCCTTTAATCTAAGGAGGGTCTCCAGCCCGTCGATATTCGGCAGTTTGATATCGATAAATGCCATCTGGCAGGCCCTTTCCCTGGCGATGTCAACCCCATCTTCACCGCTGCCCGCCGTTAGAACTTCATGCCCCTGCAGCTTGAGCACTTTGGTCAGCGTATCACAGATATCTTCATCATCATCGATGATAAGAATCGGCTGGCTGCTGGCGGCCTGGGTGATCATCTCAATCAGCTGGTCTATCCTGATAGGTTTATGGATAATCTGGCGGACGCCTTCTTCTCTGGCGGTCTGTATCAGCTCTTCATCGGAGTAAGCGGTCATCAGTATTACCGGCGCGCCGGGCTGCATCTCTTTTATCTTCTTGAAGGCTTCCACACCATTCATCTCCGGCATGACGATGTCCATTAAAGTAACATCAAAGATTTGTTCTTTGAACTTGTCAACGGCGGAGGTACCGTTACCCGCTGTTTCTACGCAGAAACCGCGCCGCTTAAATATCATGGCGAATGTCTGCAATAAATCTTCGTTATCATCGACGATGAGAATGGTCGGTTCGTCATTCATATCCGGGTTTACCTCCTCTTTTCTAATGGCAGCTTTACTGTAAATGTGGCGCCTTCACCAACCCGGCTGGCGACCTCGATTTTGCCGCCGTTCTGCTCGACAAGCCTCTTGGAAATGGCCAGCCCCAGGCCGATGCCTTTAGGTTTGGTGGTAAAGAGCGGTTCAAATATCTTTTGCATATTTTCTGCGGCAATTCCGCAGCCGCTATCTTTGAAACTTATCCAGACAAAGTTATCATCCGAGCCGATGTTGATATTCAGCTCTCCGGGCTTGGCTGACCCCGGCCCGTTCATCGCCTGTATCGCGTTAGAGATGATGTTGGTAAACACGCGGCTTATCTGCTCGCCATCGGTAACAATCTGCGGAGTATGGCCGTTTAAATTTGCCTTGACGGTGACATGTTCCGGCGTCGGTATATAAGAAAGGCTTTCTTTAATTATATAGTTCAGGTCTATCTTGCTCTGTGTCGGGGGTTTGATACGGGTGAAGTCCAGCAGGTCGGTTACGATTTTATTGGCTATGTCAATCTGTTTATCCAGGACTTTCAGTGTATTGACTGCCTCTGCATCGCTTTTTTCGGTGAGGGCCATGTTGAGCAGATAGGCGCAGTTCCTGATTACATTCAGGGGATTACGGAGCTCATGCCCCACGCCCGAGGCCAGTTCGCCTACGGCCGCCAGCCTCTCAGAGCGGATGAGTTTTTCCTGGATTTGCTCGATGTCCTTCGTCCGGAGTTCCACCTCATTTTCAAGCTGTTCGTAATAACCCCGGAGAGATTTTTCCAGTTCTACCTGCCGGATAGCGCCGCCGATTCGTTCCACCAGGGTCTTGGTCAGGTGGTTCCTCTTTTTCAGGTAGGGGTTCTCGCGGTTAGAAAATATTTCCAAAATGCCCATTGTCTCGCCGCCGACCACCAGGTTTTCGGCTATTTTGCTGGGTGATTTCTGAAAGTTCGGGCTTTTAAAGACCTGGTCATGAAAGGTCATTCTCACGCTGGTCACTTCCGAGTTTTGCATCGCCTGCGGTATCAGGGCGACAACTTTCGAGAGAAACTCCTCTTCAGATTCGCTCTCTTCAGACGCCTTACCGATGTCATAGAGGCATTTCATCTCTTTCATCCTCTGGCGGTGCTCCTGTTCACTCTTTTGCAGCATGGCGACTACCGCGCCGACGGCGCTGAGGATAATGACAAAGGCGGCAGGTTTAAACATAGCATCGGGGTAGGTGTCTATCAATATGGAATACGGCAGCAGCACAAGAAAGGCTATGAGCGCCGTAAGTATAGCCGGAATAACACCGAGGACATAAGCCGCGTACACCACCGGGGCGAAAAATGCCAGGCCGAGAAAATCAATACCGTAAATATTATGAAAATGGTTCAGGTTATCCTGGAGAGTCGTCCAGCCAAATAATCCGCTGATTACAGGCGAATAGTAAATGATAGAGCAAAGCACCATTGTAGCGATGATGTAGCGCAGGTGTATATTTAACCACAGACTCTTTTTATTACGTTTATTCACCATCTTCAGCCTCCCTGATTACCTGTCTTACCCCTCCGCTTTCCTCACCGGAATAATTACATCATGCAATACGAGCAATTGTACATAGTTGCCCCGCAGTTTCAGGCTACTACGGTCACGCCATGGGAACAACCATGATAACCCTCTATTTTATCGGGGTATTCCCCCAGTCTCCCGGTTATTACCTTGTTTTCGAGTTTGGTTGCCATTCCTTGATTATCCGATTTATCTCCGCCAGGTCATCCAATAGCTCCCGGACGGTCACGTCCGGCAAGGAGTTAATCAGGCTGGTCAGCGGATTTTCCTCTTCTTCATCATTACTGAATAGATTGTTTAACGAAGCGGCTTCATCTATTTTATCTTCCTTTTTTTCTTCCACAGGGGCAGCGGCGGCAACCGCTAATACTTTAACGGCGGAGAGTTTCTCCGCGCTGACTTCGGCTACTTTAATTTCTCCCCCGATTGTTATAGGCTCATCACTGATTACTTCGTCCAACTTGATGTCCGAGTTGTCTGATAAGTCTTCCGGTTCGAGCGTTAACTCGGCGGCAGGTCCGTGAGGCATGATAGGGAGAACATCAGTCGGTAGCGCTATACCGGCGTCGGTTTTTAATCCGTTCAATTTGTCCGTAGCCTTTTTTAGGTTTTTAGTTTTACTATTTACCGTCGCTTCCATTTCGGCTATCTTAGCGACCTGTGCATCTTTTTCTGCGGGGCTAACTTTTTTATTTTTGCCTCCAAATTTACCAAAGGAAAAAATTTCAAAAGCTTTAATGTGCATATCTGACCTCCTCTAATACTGGTTTGGATAAATGTTCTTCTTAACGGAACAAGCCCTCTCTGTAAGCCTTAGCGAGAATGGCATAGAGTTCATAAAAATCGATCTTTCCCTGCTCGGCAATACGCCGCAGGACATCTGACCTCTGCTTTAATACCTTATATATCTGCCTTCTTTTTTCCTCCGGCAGACCGCGCCGGGGCGCGATTTTATTTTCCAGCAGGTACGAGTTCTGGAATCCGCGGAACTGGAAGGTATCATCCACGGGATTCCAGTTAAATACTTCGATGAAGGAGAAAGAATCGGCTATCGAATCATAATTAACGATTTCATTGATGCTGGTAATACGCCTGGCGAGTGAGCCATTAGCCAGACGCACCTGCTGGCAGATAATGACGACGTTAAGATTGTCAACGTAGGTTTTAGGCACGTTAATCGGGTTGCCGGTGACACGTTGGATGAGCTTGGATACGGAGGCCGCGTGGAAGGTGCTCATAGTCGCGTGGCCGGTTTGCATGGCCTGGAAGGCAATAGCGCCTTCGGCACCACGTATTTCGCCGACGATGATAAGGTTCGGCCTCTGCCGCAAGGCGGCTTTGAGAAGGTCGAACATGGTTACCTCTGACGACTCGCCCCCTTTTCCTGAACCGCGGGTAACACCACGAATCCAGTTATGATGGGGCACCTGGACTTCAGGCGTGTCCTCGATACTGACTATCTTGGCTTCTGGAGGAATGAAAGTGGTGAGCGCATTCATCAGAGTGGTTTTACCGGAGGCTGTTTCTCCGGATACCCAGGCGTTCATGCCTTCCTGAAGAACAATTGAAAGATAGGCCGCCATATCATAGTTGAGAGCGCCGAACTGGATAAGCTCCAGTATGCTTAAAGGCGTATCGCTGAATTTTCTGATGGAGAAGTTGCTGCCTGTTTTAGATACGTCTTTTCCGTAAACGATATTAATACGGGAACCGTCCGGCAGGGTAGCGTCTACAATAGGTTCCTTGAATGTTACCGGATGCTTAATGCTCTCGGCCAGCTCGATGACGAATTTATCCAGTACTTCGTCGGTATCGAACCCAATGCTGGCCCTAAGGCTGCCGAAAATCTTGTGCTCGACGAAGATATTACCAACTCCGGAACATGAAATATCTTCGATGTTTGGGTCCAGTATCATGGGGTCAAGTGCACCCATACCTTCCAGCTTGCGCCGGAGCAGGTAGTGAAGGCTGGTGTACTGAAATTTGGATATATGTATCTTCCCTTTATTATTACCGCCATTTTTACCGTTATGGCCATTGTTCTTGGTCTTATCTTTATCACTTTTCTCTTGGGCTTTCTCGTCTTTGTCCTGGGCTTTATCACTTTTGTCTTGGGCCTTCTCGTCTTTTTTTTTATCCCCGGTGGGCGTCACAATTTTATGCCCGTTGACCGAGACCAGCCTGTCAACGATATTCATAATAATTGTAAAGCGCTTAGAAGCCTCTTCTACGCCCTCGAGTTCTTCAACGTGGTCGGCCAGGCGCGCCTCTATTTCGTCCAGCGTGGCGTCCTGAGCGTTAATCAGGCTGGGTTCTACCGCGATATAGTTGTTCCTGATATCTTCGTGATTTGCCATAATGTGCACGAATACGCCGCCACCTACCCTATAAATAAGATTGGGATTTTTATTCCCTTTCTGAGCCCTGGTCACTTTTTCAAAATACTGCGGGATTCCGTTTTTTTCTATCGGGAGCATGCGCAGGTACTGGAGGAGGTGCGGGCTCTCCTTGCAGGCCTTCTGAAATTCGGGAGGGAGATCCGGGAATATCGGGCATTTCTCCATCGCGGCCCCGCATTCCTGCCCGCATTCCCCCGGACAGGCCTTTATTTCAAACGGCAGCTTGAGCATTCAAGCTCCTATACTCTAGCCTTGGCGAGCGGGATAATGCGCATGCCGATCTTGGGTTCGATATTGAAGCTTACGACATCGCCGGTGGGACGTTCGGCCCCGCGTACTTTAAGAACCTCCATCAGTTTTATCATGCTGTCACCGACCTGCTCCAGGCGGAGCCTGAAACGCGCATCGCAGAGCGACCGGGTCCTGGCAAGCATGTCTTCTTCAAAAGCGTAAGAATGCGCCACCAGGATTACCGTCCGCCCGTCATCACAAAGGCCTTTGCACCGCGAAAAGAAATCGATAATCGCCACGGGGTTGCTGTGCGCCACGAGCAGGGTAATGGAATCAATAATTATCAGTTTAAATTCCTGGGGCAGCCGGGAAAAATGCATCGTTAAAACGGAAAATGGTTTTTGGCCTCCCTGCATACCATTGCGGAAAGTCAGGGGATAAATACGCAGTTTGTCCGCCAGGAAATGGTCCTCAACATTCATCGCCAGTGATTCCATCTGGCTTATCAGGCTGCGGACATTATTTTCGGTGGTATAATAAGCCACTGAAATCTCACCGGTTATCAGCGTACCGTTGGTTAAATGCTGACACAGGACGCTTTTACCGGCATCGGAATGGCCTTCAATTAGGCATAAAGAACCGAGCGGAATACCTCCGCCCAGTTTCTCATCCACCTCGCTAACACGGGTAATGATGAATTCCTTCTTTTTATCAGTTGCCATGATACATCACCTTTATCTTTCCGGAGAATTTTATTTTCTGTTATGGACATTCACCTCCGGGGTAAGATTAATACAGAACTCTTTGTCTTCACCGTCTTCATCCGGCAATACCAGCTTGAGCTTGATTGATTTATCTTTCGACTTGTCTACTTCGATTATCTCTTCCTCGGCTGTCAGTTTTTCTTCATTATTCCAGGAAGGTATAATCGGATGCAGGGGAGCATCACCTCCCGTGAGAATACCATGCAGCAACAGCATCGCCTGGCTCCATATCTCGGTGCTGCTGGAGATTTCTGTATCCTCCTCGGTAATTTCCGAAAGGCGTATGATGACATCTTTCAGCTCCGGTGACAGGTGTCCGCTGATGCCGTAGACTTCCAGGAAAGTCGGTATCTGGTCGCGGCCTATTTCTTTGTTCGCCCTGGCAACCCAGTTAATCAGGTTGGCCAGCATGTTCACTTTAGGCACAGATAAGGTCATGTCATCGGTTGGTCTATCGTTTTGCATAGGCTCTTCCTCCTGCATAGGCTGCTCCTCATCGCTGGACATCTCCGGTTCGAGTGGCAGAGGCTCGTCCTGTTCATCTTCTTCAGTTTCTTCCGAAGTGGATGAGGTATCTTCCGGCGTGGATGAATCGTCTTCCGGAAGGGGCTGAGTATCTTCTGAGGTGAGTTCCTCATCCTCATCGGCCAGGCCGTCTTCCGGCTCGGTCTCGGTCTCGGTATCAGTATCGGCTTCGTCTTCTTCGGGTTTTTCCAGGTCGAGCAGGTCATCACCTTCGGGCTCTAATTCGTCTTCAATGGACTCTTCTGTTTCGGTCAGCGCATCATCTAGCTCCCCAGGCTGTCTAGCAGTTGCGGGCGCACCCAGAGCGCCGCTCATGGTTACTTTCTGTTCGCCATCGCTTATCTGAGATAAGATGGTAGAAATCTCGGAAGAGGGTAATTCCATGTTCAACAGGTAGTCCCTGACGCTGGCGAGCGATTGCTTCAGCTCCCCCTTCATCAGCTTAATTTCTTCTTGAAGGTTATCGAGTCTTCTGTCTTCAGACATATAGTTTTACCCCCTTTTTGCCTTGAGTTCCTCCTTGAGCGCTTCTTTTTCCAGGTCATTCGGAATCGGACTCTGGGCTTCCATTAAATGAACACGGATATCAAGGAGTATATCTTTCAACTCATCCCTTACTGTCCGGAATTCTTTGCCGATAGCTTCAATGTTATTTTCTTTATCCATGACTACCTCCTTAAAACTTGGCAACGGATGCGAATAACGTAGTGGCTAGCACCGGCAAAACGATGAGGCAAACGCCGGAAATGGCAGCCATTATTGACAGGTTACTAAAAATTTTTAATCTACTTCCCCCTTCCGCCATGACCGGTACGATAGCATCGGCTATCGTATATATCAGCACCAGCGGTATTACCAGCTGGTGCATGAGCGACAGTCCGGAGAGGTTGAAACTACTGAAAGAGGTCAGAGCAGGGGCTCCGGCTACCGTCGGCAGAGAATTCTGGGCTTGATTAACCATGCCTCCGAAAGCCGAGATAACCTCGGTAATAAAGACCAGTATGACGACTACGGCCGCGTGCATGGTCACGACCAGCCAGCGGAAGGGACCGGAAACAGTCCTTCTTCTGGCCCGGAGCAAGGCTACCTTGCTCGCGTAGGCGGATGCCTGCTGCCCTGCCTGGCCTGCTGAGCCGCCTACTTCGATAGCATCATAGAACATGCCCACGCTGCGGTTAGTCAATTCGCTACCGGTCTCTTCGATAAATTTCTTCCAGGATAGACTTGGCTTGATGCCGGCGGTGAGCCTCGTATGCAGGTTTTTCACCGAACTTCGCAGAACGTTAATGGCATTGAGGTCGAGCCTGCCCAGGGCGGAGTTTACCGTTGTACCTAATGCGGTACAGACACCGCCGAGCGAACGCAGGAATGTACCCACTTCATCATCCCGTTTGTATATCTTTTTATCATCCTTTGTCATAATATAGCCGATGGGCATCAACAGGGCGGCGATAATTAACAGCGCTATACCCACGTTCTGCCCGGTCAGCAGGAAAAGAGCGCCCACAATGACTACGACAGGTAAAGTGGGTTTGAAAAGCCTGGCTGCCATCTTTTGCTCTTTTGAGCCCGCCCAGCCTAAGATCGTGGTTTCTTTAGGTGAAACGACCCATATCAGCCAGACGCCGATGCAGGTAGTGGCGATTGAAACAAACGCCATGCCGATGATAAGACCGGTATCGATTTTCCATATCATAGTGGACACTATACCGATGACGACCACCAGGACGGCCGAAAGGATAAGTGAAACATAGGCATCTGTCCACATTTTTAGCGCTTCCAGGCTTCGCCCGTACTCGTTTTCGTAGTCTTCAGCCCGGGCGCTCGCCTCTCGGGTGAGAAAATCCGCTTCCGGCTCGCCTGATATCAGAGAACTGGACAAGCGCAATAACAGTCCTTTAATCTCCCCTTCCTTGGCGGGTTCTCCCACGGCGCGGCAGGCCCGCGCATAGTCATATTTCAAGCGCTGACGGGCCAACTCAACCCGGTTAAAATACTCCGCAGAGGAACACTGGAGCTTGGCGGCGCGCTGGAAAATCTGATCGCGCGGGACACCGGAGGCGGCGATGGTGGACATATAAGAGAGTTGATAGAACATATCGAAGCTCATCAGGCCCTTGCCCTTGCCCTTGCCTTTACCTTTACCTTTACCTTTTCCGCTCAGTAAAGAGACTAAACTTTTTAGCTTTTCCAGCATTCTTTCGACCTTCTTCTATAAGCTCTACGCTAGGACCAGCCTAATCCTGTAATCTGGGTCTGGCTGGATTCAGGCAGTGAACTATCATCAATCCTCAAACTGAGATAACTCGTACCAATCGGTCCTTCATTTTCAGAATTACCGTAAAAATCAATTTCCAGATAATCGGTGTCATTAACCACGGTGTATCCCGGGAAACTGTAGCTGGCCGAAATGTCTATCCAGTTATTAGAACTGGTAAAGACGGCCTGGGCGACATCGGTGTCCAGAACTTCCCGGATGGAGCCGTCGGCCTTCCTGATACTGATATCGATGCTGACGCAGGCGTTGGTCACGCTTCCTGCTGCCCAGCCGTCGGCCCGTCCGTGGTAGTCAACCGTCCAGTTGGCCGGCACAATTTTATTTATACCCGATAGAGGGTATAAATGGGTGGCGTTACGGGGTTCATCGGCAGCGTTATGCAGGAGCCAGCGGCCGGTTTCATTCTCGCTGATGCCGTAAGTTGTTTCTGTGACCGCGGGGCCGTTTGCCGGAGTCCATCCCTTAAGCATGTAGAAATCAGTATCTCCCGGACTAACCGTCTCCGTATGAGCCGTAAGTACCGGCGGGCCGCAGACCAGGGTGGGGGCGATGCCGTTAGGAGTGGATACGGTTATCGTGATGGCCCGGTAACCTGCGGCGGGACTTAACACCGCCTCAATGTCCAATTGTTCTTCAGGGTTGGTAATTCCCGGCTCAAAGGCTTCCGGCTGGCCGTTAAAATAAAGCCCGGTTTTCTGCCACTGATTGTTACCGAGCGCACCTTCATGGTAGGGCAGCCAGTTTACATAATAATTGTCGATGGCATCGTAATACTGGACGATGAAGTCCCATTTATCAAAACTGGACAGCTTGGTCTGGCCGCTGTTTTCAAGTACTGTCTGCAAGGTATTGGCCGCAGACAGATTGGCGCTGATACCAGTAAGCCTGGTCCTCATCATTTCACCTTCTCTAATGCTTAACTGCTGCGAGCTGAGCGCAGTAGTGTCCGCCGAGGTAAGGATTCCCTGAGATAATGTCATGCATCCTACCACGATCATAGCGATACATATGATGCAGACGACAGCTGTCGTCATATTATTTGCTCCTTATAGAGTCGCTTCTATTGTTAAACCTCTTCCTCCTGTACGGCGCGAACGCTGGTCGACCACGATTACGGCGAGAAATAGGTGGAAGCTGTAATCCCGCTGGGAGTAGCGACGACTGCCATGTTCGTCGTGCCGGCGCCTACCGCGGGATTGAGTTTCGCCCTTATCAGCATCTGTTCCTTGGGGTTTAAAATATTAGGTTCAAATATTTCGGGTTTTCCGTTAAATTGTATCCAGGCTACCTGCCACTCGTTATCTCCCAGCGCTTCTGTAGTATAAGGGAGCCACACTATATGATAGGTATGGGTACTATCGTAGTACTGGACGATGATATCCCACTTATCAAATTCAGCCAGTTTGGTCTGGCCGCTGTTTTCAACCGTGATTTCCAGGGTGTTATCTGAGGACAGGCTGGCGCTCAGGGGTATTATTTCTGTCCTCATTATCGTTTCGTTTCTCTGGCCTACGGTATTCAGCCCTGTAGTGCTGCTATCTACGGACGTCATAAACCCCCGGGACATAGTCATCCCGCCGAACGCTATCAGGGCGATACATATTATCGAGACAATTACTGTCTCCATGCACTTTCTCCGTTACATACTGAAGTAGAAGTCATCGGATATGCCGTTAGGTATAATAAATTTAGCGTAATATGTTCCTATGCCCGGGTCGCTCTCATAAGTTATCGTCACTTTTAACGTGGCGCTGGTCTGCCACTCGGTGTCGTTCTCAAGAACGAAGTCCCACTGTGGATATGCGCCTCCCGCTTCGGTCTTGTAAGGGATACGGTTAAAATTATCTTCCTGGCCGAAGAACAGGTCGCTGTTCTCAATACTTACGATACGCTGGGTTCCTACGTTCTTTATCCACAGGTACACGGACTTGTGGTCGGCTGAATTTGCCGCGTGAACAATGTTTATCCGGCTTTTCATACGCTCGTCAACTTGCTCGGCCATGCTGGCCATAGCCTGGCTGGAGTGGTTCACCATCGGATAGACACTGTTAAAGACAAATATCATACATACAACCCCCGCAATAATAAATAGAGCTGTAGTTATGGCCTTCTCCACAGAAACCCTCCATCATTCCTTCGGGGCGGATGCTTGGAGTTGTCATCCACATCTCCCACAGCTATGGGAAGCGGATAGCACCCACTGTATACGGGACATGGGTGGGGGCCAGGTTTATCCGGCCTCCCACCCCATGTCGAGGTTAACCTGGTATTATTTAGCGCAGGTTATTGATTTTATCCATGTAAGGGGGTGTGGTCCGCTCGATCTCAAGAACGGCGCCAACCGGCGTCACTACCACGAGGCTGAAGGTCTTATTCACGCCCAGTAGATGGCTGGAGTCAAGGGCGTTAAGAAGGTTGTTGCCCGTGCTGCCGCCGACGGTTACCTGGAACTTCTCATCGGTTTCCAGCAGGTAGTTGCCATTGTCTTTCCCCAGCGGGGTAACGGTCCAGTAAAGGTTGGTAACTGTCTGGTCCTGGTCGATGTAGTTGATGATTACCTTATTGGCCGTGCCGTTGGCTGATCCTGAAACTCCGCCGCTTGGCGGGGTTAAATCAACCGGCTCGCCGCCGAGGACGTTAGCGATGGTGAAGCTCAGTTGGCTGATGTTAGCGGTGGCGCCAGCGGCGGGGTGTGTGGCGGTTACCGCGCCCCTGAGCTCGATGGTGCTCTGGGCTTCCTTGAGTCCGGAATAGACCGCTTCCTGTCCCTTCTGCGTGGAGAAGAGGCCGGCGGATAAGACGGTATAGGCGAAGACCGCGGCGACCACGACAAAGGCAATCAGGATGATAGCGGTCTCAAGACCGGTAATACCTTTCTCATATCTTAAAAATTTCTTAAGCATATTTTCTCCTTTTTAACTAAATTGGAAGTATTACTCTAGCGCAGGTTCATAATGGTGTCCATGTAGGCTGGTACGGTGCGTTCGATGCTCAGCACGGCGCCGGCAGGTGTAACTATCTCTAGATTGAAGGTACTATTGATGTCCAGATTGGTGGTAAGGGCATCAATAAGGTTGCCGCCGGCGGTAGTGGCAACATCGTTCCCCACGGTGACCTGGAACTTCTCGTTGCTCTCCAGAAGGTTGTTCCCATTATCTTTCCCCAGCGGGATAAAGGTCCAGTAGAGGTCGTTAACCTTTTGCGTTTGGTCGATATAGTTGATGACCACTCTGTTGTCGGCGCCGGTGCCGGTGAGAGCTTTGCAGTCATTATTGGTGTCGGCTGTCGGCTTGGTGAAATCGACCGCTTCGCCGCCGAGCACGTTGGCCAGGGTGAAGGTTATCTGCTTGACGCGTCCGGCGGTGCCGGTTTCGCTGGCCGTAGCGATAACCGGGCCCCTGAGCTCCAGTGTGCTCTGGGCTTCTTTAAGCCCTGAATAGACTGCTTCCTGTGCTTTCTGCGTGGAGAAGAGGCCGGCGGATAAGGCGGTATAGGAAAAGACCGCGGCCACCACGACAAAGGCAATCAAGATGATAGCGGTCTCAAGACCGGTGATACCTTTCTCATGATTTAAAAATCTTTTTAACATTTACCCTCCTTGAATTTGTGTGTCTTTCGAGTTAAGAATATTGCTTTCTGTTGTTTTTATCAGATGGTTTTGTTTTTCTAACATCACCCCCTTCTAATAAGTTACTTTGTATTTTCAGTTTATTAACCTTACATTCACATTATTTTGCCCTCCTTAAAGTCGTTATACCGGTTCATCAGGTGGGTCGGTGTGTCTAAACAAATAGCATTGCCTCCCGCGAGGGGAAGGCATAAACCAGTCCGTAAAGATTTCTTTCTGATATATAGTTGTCATCGGGCATAGGAGCTGGTGCCAGGGAATCGTGGTCTCCGGAAAATGCCGGCTCAGACTGAATTCCGGGAACATCCGTATTCGCTGCCGCCAGGGTTTGCGCCAGGGCCGCTGTAAAGACCATACCCGCGATAAAAGCAAAAATCATCCATCGCCGGGTGCTGCGTGCCGTATTTTGTATCGTATTTACAACTACTTGTGTCATATTTCCTCAGTTAAAATTGACAATCTCATCCACTCTTGCCGGGATAGTCCGATCCAGAACAAGCACCGCGCCGACGGGCGGTTTGACTTCCAGAGAAAATTTATGATAGGGGCGGGGTTTTTTATCATCGGTAATATTGGCGCTGACAGGAGTCAGGTCTACTGTAATAAGAAACAGCTCGTTACTATCGAGTATGTTATCGGTAGTGGAAGAGTTCAGTTTGGTCAATGTCCAGTTCAGTGATGGGAATAACTGGTAAGCGTCGCTATAGGAAATGACAACTTGGTTGGTAGCATTTCCCGTCGAAGGCGGTGTGAAGTCTATCATATCGCCGCCGGTGGTGGTGGCTAACGTAAAAGAGACTTCAGTCAACACGCTGTTGACCATCCTCCCGTAGATATTACCTTTTATTTCTAGGGTGCTTCTGGCCTCATTCAGGCCGGCAGTTATGGCCTCTTTCGCTTTCTGGGTAGAAAATAGACCTGCAGAAAGTACTACGTAGGCAAACACCGAGGCGACGATGACAAACGCGATGAGTATGATAGCTGTCTCGATGCCGGTGATGCCCTTCTGGTTCCCTAACAACCTTCTCGCCAGTCTTCGCATGACGGTCTCCTCCCTTGCGGCGGCATGGATAGTACAAATTTACCTCTGATGGTGTGAAGTCACCACCAGACCATCCCCAATCTTGGTGGGTCTATTTCCCAATAATCGTTTGGGGGCTTACTCCAGTCCGAAACAATAGAATATCCCGATTTAAAATAGGTGGTAGCATCCATGGAGTTTTGGGGATGAGGTGACAAAATCAAAAGCGTGAACTTTAATTTACAATATGTATATATATTCCGCCAGACGGCAAAACAATATGAAATATTAATGATAACTTAATGTTTTATTTATGAATATTTATTCTTCTCTTTATAATTTAGGCTTACAATCATTAGCGAGTTGCCAATTGGCAAATTATCTGGACACTAGAAACTAAAAGTACCGGAAGGTAAAGGAATGGCAAATATGATGCAGGCAAAATCGGAAACCATTCGTCTCCAGATCGTTGAAGAACAGGAAATCTACCGGGAAATGTACCAGTGTGTCTTACCAGCGCATGCCAATATTGAAATATTGCGCATCTCGGCCAATAGCGATAAAGGAGTCATGTCCAAGTCCGTTGCCGAAGTTAACCCCGACGTACTATTATTAAGTGTCAGAAAGCTGGATATAAATATCATTGAAGAACTGGAACGAATCAGGAATGCTAATCCCAGGATGGGTATTGTCATCCTGATCGTTTTTTATAGCTCCCAGGACATTGAATTGCTCCGCCGGCTGGCGCTATGTGGTGAAAGCGGGATGGCCTTATTCTTGAAGCAGTCACTGGATAAAGTTGAGCAATTATGCCGCACGATTATCGCCGTGAGTCAGGGGCAGGTTATCCTCGATCCGCCGCTGGCCACTTTTATGTTCGCCGGAAAAACGGAAAGTCCTTTCCTGAAGCAGCTTACTACCCGGGAACTGGAAATCCTGAGTTTACTATCGCAGGGCTACACCAACTCGGCTATCGCAGATACACTCTTTATTGATATCAAAACAGTCGAACATCATTTGAACAGTATGTACAGCAAGCTTAAGACAGACCCGGATTATAATTTCAAACACCTGCGCGTCAGCGCCGCCAGACTCTACCTGGAATCTATGGGAACTTTATTCCACAAAGAACAAACGCTGGCACACGCCGGGGCACGCCGGATCTAAAAGAAAAAGACAAGGATTTCTTTGATATTCCAGACAGCCACCAGTGCCAGCAGGGCGATTGATGGCCACAGTAACCGTCCCGGGATGAGCCAGGCTATCAGAACAGGGATAGCCAGTTTTACTACCAGAAGCAATATCGGTACGCGGATAAGGAAACTCATTAAGGGATTTATTTCTGTGAAACCCTGGGACACTGCCACGACACTAAGCGTAAGATCAAACAGGCAGAGAAGAATAAAAGAGGCCTTTTCCACCGTACATTTTTTAAATGTAGCTGAAGCTTCGAACCAGTTAGTAGTCATCCCGCTAATCAACCTGCCTGAAAAAAGCGTCAATAATCCCCGGAGAAACTTACTACCCTCATAGTAAACCAATCGACCATTTAATTTCAAACTCGCTTTGTCGCACTTTCTGTAGTACTTTCAACTATTTGACAATCTTCTTCAACGGCAATAGACTGTTATCGCCACGTGCTGGTGGGTAGAAATATTTTCATGGAGGCAAATATGAAAGCTGCTGTCTGTTACGAGTTCGGTAAGCCATTAGTCGTGGAAGAAGTGAATATCGACCCGCCTAAAGTTGGAGAAGTAAAAGTAAAGATGGCGGCAACGGCTATCTGCCACAGTGATATCCATTCTATCAGGGGTGAACTGGGGGGGAAACCGCCGATGATTGCCGGTCATGAGTCCGCTGGCTATATCGAGGAAGTTGGCACTGGTGTCACTTCGGTCAAGCCGGGCGACCATGTCGCAGTATCGCTGTTGGTGTCCTGCGGCAAGTGCTATTATTGCCGGACGGGGCGTACCCACATGTGCAGCGCCTCCTGGCCTTTGGATAAAGAGAGCCGGATACATACTAAGCAGGGTAAAAGCCTGGAGCAGGCCATGAAGGTTGGCAGCTTCGGGGAATATACCGTGGTTGACGAATCTCAGGTAGTTAAACTACCCGATGATATGCCGCTGGATAAAGCAGCGCTGCTGGCCTGCGGTGTCATCACGGGGTTTGGCGCGGTAGTTAACCGGGCCAAAGTGGAAGTACACAGCAGTTGCGTTATCATCGGCACCGGCGGCGTCGGACTTAATTCCATACAGGGGGCGGCTATTTCGGGAGCTTACCCTGTGATAGCGGTTGACATAATAGATGAAAAGCTGGCCGCAGCTAAAAAATTCGGCGCGACACATACCGTCAATTCCCAAAAAGTAGACCCCATCAAAGCCGTGAAGGAGCTTACTGAAGGACGGGGTGCTGATTATGTATTCGTGACGGTCGGCAGCAACGCGGCCATTACCCAGGGTTTCGGAATGTCCGGGCCGCGCGGCATGACGGTTATTGTTGGCTTACCTAAATTTACTGATAAGTTAGATATATCGCCTTTTGCGTTTATTAAAGATGAAAGAGTGCTTACCGGCAGCTTTATGGGCACCACTCAGTTGCAAATAGATATTCCCAAGCTAGTAGGACTATACAAGGCCGGAATTCTCAAGCTTGATGAACTTATCACTGCCCGGTATCCTCTGGAGAAAATTAACGAAGCGATAGAAGCGGTGGAAAAGGGAAAAGCCCTGCGCAACGTAATTATGTTTAAGTAAATCCGTGACGGGTATTTTATTTATTGATTGGAGAGAGATATGACTAGCGCAAAACCGAATGTTGTTACGACGAAATCCGGGAAACTGGAAGGGGATTTTCAGGACGGTGTTTATATTTTTAAAGGAATTCCTTACGCCGCGCCGCCGGTTGGTGACCTGCGCTGGATGCCGCCGCAGCCCGTTAAACCATGGCCAGGCGTAAAGCAGGCCAAGCAATTCGGCTCGGTTGCCGCGCAAACATGGCCGACCACCGGACCGCTGGCGGCTTTCAGAGAAGTTGAACCCCAGTCGGAAGATTGCCTTTTTCTAAATATCTGGACGCCAGGCCTGGATAATAAAAAGCGCCCCGTCATGTTCTGGATTCACGGCGGCGGCTATGCAGTCGGCGCCAGCTCGGAGCCGCGGCACAACGGCGACTTTCTGCCCACCAAGGGCGTGGTGCTGGTCACCA
>PLLL01000053.1:177-21528 GCA_003141235.1 Dehalococcoidia bacterium | reverse complement strand
TTATCATCCGTAGAAGGTTCAGCCTATCAGGTTGGGGAGAGAATACCTCTGGAAGGGTCCGGTTCGGGCTGGGTAGTCACTCAGAAGAAAGTATTTATGGAATCTGACCTTTCACAGGGAAGATACTTCAAGACCGGAGAGAATTTTTATCAACGTGGCTTGCGGACTGTAGTCTATCTGCCGTTAATTGCCAAGGGCATGGCCATCGGCAGTCTTATTATCACCAGCAAACGGCCGAATGCCTACAGCCAGCGGCATATTAAGATACTGGAGCAGCTTACCTCGCAGATTGCTATGCCTCTGGAGAACACCCTCCTTTATGCCAGAGCTGAAAAGAAAGCCCGCATCGACGAGCTTACCGGGCTGCTCAACCGACGTTCCCTGGATGAGATGATTGATAATGAAATCAGCCGTCATTCACGATACGGAGGCGTCTTCTCTTTAGCCATCTTGGACTTAGATTCCTTCAAAGTCTTTAATGATACTTTAGGGCATCCTGCCGGTGATAAACTGTTAAGACAGGTAGGAAATATTATCAAGGGTTCCATCAGAAATGCCGACCGCGCTTTCCGCTACGGGGGCGATGAGTTTGCTATTCTGCTGCCGCAGACGACCATTGATGCCGGTCTTCAGGTTATCGAGAGGGTACGCAAGACAATCACTGAAGAGGCTCATTACGGTGATATCCCTGTGACGATAAGCATCGGTCTGGCAAGTTGGCCTGATGACGGCATCAGTCATACTGACATTATCGCCGCAGCGGATGTTACTTTATATCGCGCTAAAAGGAGTGGTGGCAACCAGAGTTGTCAGGCATCGGGGACTCTGGTAACTTCACATAATGGTAGGTCAACCGCAGATACTGATAATGACATCGATATAAAGATCCTTGAAGTAATACGTGCTCTGGCGGATACAGCTGATGCCAGGAGTTACTATACCTTTAATCATTCTAAGAGGGTGACTGATTATGCCCTCGCGCTGGGTAAAGCGCTCAAGCTGGACACAACGGAAATGTGCCGCCTGGAGGCTTGCAGTTTAATGCATGATATCGGCAAAATAGGTATTAGCGATGTGATTGTCAATAAAACGTCTGATTTAACCACCGAAGAATGTGAACTGGTTAAAACCCACCCCAAACTAGGGTCAGAAATTGCCGGGCGGATTCCCCAGTTGGTTTCCTGTACAAATGGCATTCTGTATCACCATGAACGATTTGACGGCAGCGGCTATCCTAATGGCCTGAAAGGCGACGAGATTCCAATCGAAGCGCGTATTATAGCTATAGCCGATTCTTATATCGTCATGACTTCGGAGAGGTCTTATTCAGGGGCTTTGAACCATAAACGCGCTCTTGAAGAACTGCAAAAAGGTGCCGGAACACAATTTGATCCGTATCTGATAGAGCAGTTTATAGCAATAGATAAAACAATTGTTGATGAGAGAAATACGGCGAGGAGATGAAAGCAGTTAGGGTTCTTTATTATAGAACCTGACTGTTGTAGTGACTATGATCAATATCAGGAACAATAAGATTCAGGTGTTTGTTATCAGCCAACAATCATTGTTTCAGCAGGCAGTGGAGCATACTTTGTCAGATACTGACGATATGATTGTCCTCAGTATGACGCCGATTAATGAGGATGTTTTAAAAGCTATTGATAACCTCCCGCCGGACGTTGCTTTACTTGACCTTGACGGACAGTCGGAGAATGGTCTTGATCTTGCCAAGAAAATAAGGCAACGCTCACCGAATATCGGTGTGATGCTGCTTACCTCTAACCCGGAGGATAATCAGCTGTTCCTGGCGCTTAAAGCTCAGGCATCGGGCTATGTAAGCAAAGAAGTAACCGGCCAGCAGCTGATAGAGACTGTTAGACGTGTGGCCAAGGGCGAACATCCCATCAATGAAGCCCTTACCGCCCGACCCAAGGTGGCTGAGCATGTCTTGCAGCAGTTCCAAGAGCTTAACTCCCGCAGTGAGGCGGAAGCATTTATCTCACCCCTTACCCCAAGGGAGATTGAGATTCTCCAGTACATCGGACAGGGGTATCTTAACAAGCAGATTGCTGCCGAACTTGGCATCAGCGAGCAGACCATCAAGAACCATGTTACCTCTATCCTGCGAAAGCTTAACGCCAACGCCCGCACGGAGGCTGTGGTGGTGGCCATCAAACAAGGGTTAATCAAGATAGCCTGAACCTATAAACAACGTCATCCCGACGAAAATCGGGAACCAGTGGAAAGTAAAGGTCTGGCCTGGCTTGCGAGGTCGGACCTTCAAACTTTGACTTGCTAATGATGATTCCTTAATATCAGCTTTGAAATTCTCTTTGATTCTATGCCATAATTAATAGTGTCTGAAGTAGATTTCAGTACCATTCTAATTACCGCCATTGGTCTTTCAGCGGACTGTTTTGCCGTCGCTTTAAGTATCAGTATCTCGCAGCAGGGACTTTCTTTCCGTAAGTTCATCCGCTTTCCGCTAGCCTTTGGTCTCTTTCAGGCAATAATGCTGCTGATCGGATGGCTGGCCGGACGTACTATTGTGGGGCTGATTTCCTCCTATGACCACTGGATAGCTTTCGGGCTGCTGGGGATTATCGGCGGAAGGATGATATGGGAATCGTTCCACGATGAAGAACGAAGTACGGATAAAGATATCGATAAATGGTTTACGTTGCTGGCCCTAGCCGTGGCCACGAGTATTGATTCCCTGGCCGCCGGTCTCAGTTATGCCTTTCTTAAAGTTGACATACTTTTCGCCGCTATCACTACCGGAATGGCGACTTTTATCATTACGTTTATCGGCTATTTCATCGGTAAAAGGGTGGGGGCGCTGGTGGGGAAACGGGCGGAAATGGCCGGCGGTATTATCCTGATTCTCATCGGTCTAAGGATATTACTGGTACATATTCTATAAAAAGAAACGGATATTAATATACTGTTTCGGTAATTGGTAATAACTTATTTGTTATCGCTCCGCTATGCCCGCAATGACAGCCCTTTTTCTGTTATACCCCTTTGCTCACGATATCGGCTATGCTAGAATGATTCCAGGTGATACCGGAGTATTAAAAATTGGTTAGCAGCCTGATACAAGAGCAGTTGAACCGCATGCCGCACCGTCCTGGCGTTTATCTGATGAGAGACGCCGGCAAGACCGTAATTTATGTGGGAAAAGCCATTGACCTTCATAACCGTATCAGGTCCTACTTCAACACTTCACCGCAGCTCCCGGAAAAAATAGCGCGCCTGGTAACCCAGATAACGGATATTGACTTTTTTATCGCTTCCTCGGAAGAGGAAGCTCTCATCCTGGAAAACAATCTCATCAAGCAGTACCATCCCCGTTTCAACGTCCGCCTTAAGGACGATAAGACATTTCCTTACCTTAAAATCAATCTGGCTGAAGATTGGCCCACGATTTACATCACACGGCGCATGGAGCAGGACAGGGGGCGATACTTCGGGCCGTTTGCCAGCCCCAGGTCAGTGAAGCAGACTTTAAGGATTATCCAGAGAATTTTTCCGATACGAGTCTGTACCAAAGCTATCACCGGTAAAGCAACCCACCCCTGCCTGGAATATCACCTGGGACGCTGCCTGGGTCCGTGCGCCGGAGAGGTTAGTCGTAAAGAATATGCCCGCGCCGTTAATGACGTTATCCTCTTTCTGGAAGGGAAGCAGGACAAAGTTTTGAAAGAGTTTAATACGCAAATGGACCGGGCCGCCGGCGCAATGGAATATGAGAAGGCGGCCTTGCTTAGAGATCGTATACAGGCCATACATGATGTCATCGAGGGGGAGAAGATTGCGGCTGTCATACGCGGCGATGAGGATGTTATCGCCTTCGTTCAGGAAGGCGACCAGGCCTATGTCCAGGTATTATTCATACGCCGCAGCAAGCTGACAGGGAGGGAGGGATTCCTTCTCCAGGGAACACGGCAGGAAGAATCGGCTCAAATAATGACCAGTTTTGTCAAGCAGTATTACGCTTCGTCGACGCAAGTACCGCCTTTGCTCTTGCTGCAGCACCAGGTTGAAGATAAACTGGTTATCAGCGAATGGCTGAAGGGTAAGCGAAGAGGTAAAGTAGAGATTCAGGCGCCGCGCCGGGGCACTAAAAAACAGCTTGTAGACATCGCCGCGGAGAATGCCCGTCAGGGATGGGAACAGCTCAAGATAAAAGAGCTGACGGCAGAGAAGTCGCTGGATAACGCTCTGGCTGAGATTGAAAAGGAGCTGAATCTGAAAAAATCACCTTTACGCATCGAGGCATATGATATCTCCAATATCCAGGGAAGTTCAGCGGTAGGTAGCATGGTGGTATTTGAGAAAGGTAAACCCAAACCGGCGCACTACCGCCGCTTTAAAATCAAGACGGTAGAAGGCGCTAATGACTACGCCATGCTTCAGGAAGTGCTCCAGAGGCGGTTCAAACATAGCCAGAATACCGGCGGAAAAGTAACGGATACATGGTCTATCATCCCCGACCTTGTTCTTATCGACGGCGGTAAGGGGCAGCTAAATGCGGCTCTCTCTGTCCTGAAAGAGACGGGAAATAGTGTGCCCCTGGCCAGCCTCGCTAAGGAAAACGAAGAGATTTTTCTGCCGGGTAGAAAAGAGCCGGTGCTGCTGCCGCGTTCTTCACCCGGCCTCCAGCTTTTACAGCGTCTCCGGGACGAGGCGCACCGGTTCGCGGTGGGTTACTTCACCAGCGTGCACCGCCGGAAGACATTTGCCTCGGTACTGGATAGTATTCCGGGTGTTGGGCCAAGGCGCAAGAGCGCCCTGCTTCGGCAGTTCGGCTCTGTGCAGAGAATCAGGGAAGCATCCGGCGAAGAGCTTGCCGCCGCCACAGGCATGACCAGGGAACAGGCCGAAAAGATAAAAGAATATTTGTAGAAGAGTATTAGTATACATAAGAAAGGATTATTCGGAAAATGAAAACCGCTGTTCAGATTGATTTCGATGGTACCGTGACTATAGATGACGTGAGCTTCCTGTTGCTGGACACATATGTCGGCAGCGTCTGGCGGGAATATCTCAAGGAATATTCCTCCGGTAAGATACCGGTCGGAGCTTTCAATAAAAAGGTGTTCGGTATGATGAAGGCCGATAAAAAAACCATGACCGAAATGGTCTTGACGTCCGAGCGCGTTAAAATACGGCCCGGCTTCCGCGAGCTTCTGGAATACTGCATAAATAAGGGCTTTAAAATCGTTATCGTCAGCAACGGTCTGCATTTCTATATCGAAGCAATCCTGAAAAGTCTTGGGGTGAAGGGCATTAAAGGCTTGGAGATATACGCAGCGAAGAACGATTTTTACCCCGGAGGTATGAAGGTCGCCTATATCGGGCCGGACGGCGCTGAGGTTGAGGCCGGTTTCAAAGAAGCTTATACCGCCATGCTACTTAAAAAAGGCTACCGTATAATCTATCTGGGCAACGGGGATTCGGATATTTACCCGGCGCGGCAGGCAAAATATGTCTTCGCCACCGACCAGCTGTTAAAGCGCTGTCAAGCCGAAAAGCTGGACTGCGTCCCCTTTAACGACTTCTTTGAAGTTATAAAGGGGCTGGAAAACCTGTCACTAGACTAGTCTGTATTTATAGTGATTCCAATCGGGCAGTGATCTGAACCCATCACCCCGGGCATGATAAAGGCGCCGGTCAGCGACGGAAGCAGATTTTCGCTGACAAAGAAATAGTCAATCCTCCAACCGACGTTCCGCTGCCTAGCACCAGACTTCATATCCCAATAAGAGTACTGGTTTGGCTCTTTATTAAAGCGGCGGAAGGTGTCTATGTAGCCGTGAGAGACGAACTTGTCTAGCCAGTCCCTTTCCTCGGGGAGAAAGCCGGAAACCTTGCTGTTCTCTTTAGGCCGGGCGAGGTCGATTTCTTTATGCGCGGTATTAACATCGCCGCAGATGACTAGCTTCTTGCCTTTAGCTTTTAATGAATCAGCATACTTTAAAAACTCGTTGTAAAAATCCATTTTATATTTCAAGCGCTCCGGACCCATTTTACCGTTGGGAAAATAAATATTAAAAAGGATGAATGCAGAGTACTCAGCGATGATAACCCTTCCTTCTACTTCGAGGTTGTCAGCGCCGAAGTCATACCTGACACCAAGCGGTTCTTCTTTAGTGAATACAGCCACGCCGCTGTAGCCCTTCCTCTCAGGGTAAGCCCAATAAGTATGATAGCCCTGCGGCTCTTTCAAATCGGCATCTAGCTGGTCAGGTTGGGCTTTTGTTTCCTGAAGGCAAAGAATATCCGGCGATTCTTTATAAAACCAGTCGAAAAATCCTTTCCCCCTTATGGCCCGGACGCCGTTAACGTTCCAGCAGAGCAGCCTTTTCTCGCCCATACTTCAATCTCCAGTTTGATATGAGTCCCGTATATTGATTATACTTTTATATAGAAGGAAAATACACTAACTTGAAAGGTGATAACCGGAATTGGAAAAAATCTTTACGAATCTTACCAACGGCGGCCCTGTGCTCGTGCACGTGCGGGACGGCAAGATTGTCCGTGTCCGTCCTTTGCCGCTGACCAATAAAGACGCGCCGTCATGGACGATTAATGCCGGGGACAGGCAATTCACACCATTTCGGAAAGCCTGTGTTTCTCCATATACGATGGGGGAGAAGGCGCGCATATACTCGGATTTACGTATCAAATATCCCCTGATAAGGGAAGATTTCAACCCTGAAGGAGAAAGACACCCGGAAAATCGGGGCAGATCCAAGTACAAACGTATTAGTTGGGAGAAAGCCCTGGACATCGTCGCCGGGGAAATGAAGCGTATCAGGAAAGACTATGGGCCGGAGGCTGTCATGTCCCGCGCCTCCTCGCACCATAACTGGGGCAACGTCGGCTACCGCACGTCGACCTGGGCGCGATTCTTCAACCTCATCGGCTTTACCGATATTCTGGATAATCCGGATAGCTGGGAAGGGTGGCACTGGGGAGCAACCCATGTCTACGGCTTCTTCTGGAGGCTGGGTATGCCGGAACAGTACGACCTCCTAGAAGATGCCTTGAAAAATACCGACCTTATAGTGCACTGGGGCAACGACCCTGATTCGACGCGCGGCATCTACGGCGGCCAGGAATCTGTTATCTGGCGCTACTGGTTAAAGCAACTCGGTAAGAAGCAGATTTTCATTGACCCGTTCTGCAATTATACTGCTACTATCCTGGGTGATAAATGGATTGCGCCGCGACCCGGCACTGATGCAGCCATGGCCGAGGCCATCGCTTATGTTTGGCTTACGGAGGGCACTTACGATAAAAAGTACGTCGCCACGCATACTATCGGCTTCGAAGAGTTTAAACAACATATCATTGGTGATAAACACACGCCGGAATGGGCGGCGGAGATTTGCGATGTGCCGGCCTATACGATTAAAAGTCTGGCACGTGAATGGGCATCAAATCGCACTATGCTTGCCGCCGGCTCTCGAGGCGGCGAGTCAGGCGCCTGCCGCCAGGCCTATGGAACTGAATGGACGCGGTTGATGGTACTGCTCCAAGCTATGCAAGGACTAGGTAAGCCCGGCGTAAATATCTGGGGCACGACCATGGGGCCGCCTTATAACGCCGAATTCGACTTCCCGGGATACAGCTCCTTCGGGCCTAACTTTTTAAATGGTCTGGCTAATAACCAGGTGGAAAATCCGGTAAGTCAGCGTATCTATCGCTTACTTGTACCGGAAGCTATTTTGAATCCCCCCATAAAATGGCTTGGCCAGACATTCTGCGGACAATCGCTGGAGCAGCAGTTTATTCCATACACTTATCCATCTCCCGGCTGTTCAGAGGTCAAGATGTTTTACCGATACGGCGGCTCATTCATGGGCACGATGACTGCCACGAACCGTTGGGCCAGGATGTACCAGAGCCCGAAGCTGGAATTTGTGGTGAACCAGGATTGCTGGTGGTGCACGGAAACAAAATTTGCCGATATCATCCTGCCGGCCTGCACCAACTTCGAGCGCAATGATATAGGAGAGTGGGCCAATACCGGCGGGTATACGCATCACGGCTCCAACGCCTGCAATCACAGGGTGGTCGTTTACCAGCATAAGTGTATCGAGCCGCTTTACGAGTCGAAGTCAGACTACCAGATATTCACCGAACTCGCTGGGAAACTGGGCGTTCAGGATGAATTTACCGAGGGCAATACCGAGGAAGACTGGGTAGAGAAGGTTTATCACGCCTCCGATTTGCCGAAACACATATCCTTTAAAGACTTTAAAGAGAAAGGATATTTCATCGTACCGATGCAGGAGGATTATCAGCCAACGCCGGGACTGCGATGGTTCTATGAAGGACGCGATTGCGATACTCCTGACCAATTCAACCCCAAGCGGAATACGGAAAAGGGCAAAGAGCTTGGGACGTACAGCGGTAAAATAGAGTTCGTCTCCGAGAGTTTGAAGGCAAATCTTCCCGATGATGAAGAAAGGCCGCCTTTACCGCGCTATATCCCCAGTTGGGAAGGCTATAACTCGGACTTGATTAAGAAGTACCCTCTCCAGCTTATCACGCCGCACCCCAGGTATAGCTTCCACACGCACCACGATGCGAATACAAGCTGGTTGGGAGAGATACCCGGTCATCGGGTCATGAAGGATGGTTATTACTGGCACCCGGCGCGCCTTCACCCGGCCGACGCGGCCACCAGGGGCATAAAAAGCGGCGATATCATAAGACTGTTTAATGACCGCGGCGCGGTGCTGTGCATCGCCGATGTTACCGAGAGAATGAGACAAGGGGTGGCGCACTCTTACTACGGCTCCGGCAAGTATGATCCAATTGAGCCGGGTAACCCGGACAGCCTGGAAAAGGGCGGCTGCGTGGCCATCCTGACGCCGGACAGGATGCTTTCGAAAAATGTGCCGGGAATGGCGCCAAATTCGTGCTTAATACAGATAGAAAAATGGGAGGGTTGAAGAAAATGGATAACCTCATGGAAATCATCAAGAAAAGAAGAAGCGTGCGCGCTTACAAGGACAAGACATTGCCCAAAAAGGTAGTCAGCGCTATACTGGAGGCGGCTCGGTACGCGCCGAGCGCCAGAAATCTGATGCCGCTGGAATACAAGGTAATTACCAATAAGGCGCTGATAAAAAAGCTTTCGGACGGCATCAGCGAAGGTTTGAAAAAAACGGGATTTTCTTTGAAAGCGCCGCCTAATGTGAGGCTTAACTATTTCTATAGCGCCCCGCTTCTGATAATCATCACAGGTCCAAAGGAGAATACCTTTTGCGTTTCAGATGCGGCCATAGCTGTCGATAATGTTATGCTTTACGCTACATCTATCGGGCTGGGGTCGTGCTTTATCGGTATGGCGAGGATAATCCAGAGCAGTGAGGACCTGCTGAAGGAGCTGAACATCACCGAGGACAGGAATATCGTGGCGGCGGTCGTTTGCGGCTACCCGGAGGGTTGGCCGGAGGAGAAAGAGAAGATTCAAAAAGCCGAGTTCTTCGAGTAATTAGTCAGGCTTAATATCATTCTTTTGTCCCCCTCTCCTTACAAAGAGAGGGGGATTCGTTATTCGTTATTTTATTAATTATTATTTCCAATCTTTTACGAGTAATTTGTTTTTTATTACGCTCGATTCGTTTCATAATTCGGTTTTCGTTATATGTTAAATTAGCTACAAAAACCGGGTATTCGTTTATTAATTTGTGGTAAGTTCTGTTTAAACTCCAGACGCTTTAATTGGTTTATCTATAGTATAAGTGAGCAGGGGAAGAAGGTAAATAGGATTTTGTCGGGGTATGGCTAGACAGGCTCAGGATGAGAGGAAGGAGAGGGTAGAGGCGAAGTGTGGATTCCAGCCCCCGATTCGCTTTGTTCATGCGGGGCAAAGCTACGCTGGAATGACAATAAAAAAACAGTAATCAGGGAAAGGCAAAAATAGAGATTGCCGCGCTTCGCTCGCAATGACAGGAACGCTGAAAAAGGATGGAGCGGAAGACGGGATTCGAACCCGCGACTTCCTCCTTGGCAAGGAGGCATTCTACCACTGAACTACTTCCGCCCGCTCCGTTTTATGGTGCCGAGGCCCAGAATCGAACTGGGGACACGCGGATTTTCAGTCCGCTGCTCTACCGCCTGAGCTACCTCGGCGCGATAGCTATATTTTACTTTAGATTTGGGATAGCAGTCAAGGCAAGATAAGCAGGAGACAGAATTATAAGTATGGATGTTTTATCTCTAAATAAAATAATATTAGCCGAAAATATATATATTTATCCCTATATATCCAGCCAATGAAGCGGCAACAGTTCCTTTAATGTAATAGTATCATTTAAATTAAGGATGATTTTTGTGTTCGCATTCGCCTTGTTAATCTGATAGATTAATTCACGGCATCTCCCACAGGGTGGAAGAATTTCCTTTCTAGTATTAACAGCTACCAGAATCTCTATTTCAGACTCTCTGTGTTTAAGCATTTCAGCAATAGCAGAGTGTTCAGCACAAAAACCAATACCGCAAGAGGCATCAATATTTACGCCAGTATAGACATTGCCATCCCTGGTTATTAAAGCGGCTCCTACTGCGCCACTGGTACATTCGTCACTTGGTCTGTATTTTCCGGTTATTTTATGGGCTTCATTAATAAGATCCTGTATGGTCATTTTATTTTCTCCATTATTTATTATTGGGACTATTATACCTTAAATAATGTAGTAATGCCTCCAGGTAATTTATAAGGCACTATTTGACAACTTTATCCCGCTATGTAAAGATATATCGTTATATCTTTGAATAAGGAGTAACGCTTGGCTACACAATCGACAACAACCGAGGAAACTTCCCGTAGAAAAATCTGGGGTCTGCACCCCAATATCTTCTTTTTAGGGCTGGTCAGCCTCCTTACCGATGTCTCTTCGGAGATGATTTTCACCATCATGCCTCTTTTTGTGGTCAACGTGCTGGGGGGCACCGCGATGATTATCGGTCTCATCGGCGGCCTGACTGAGAGTTTCGACGCCATTTTCCGCGTCTTTAGCGGGCGTCTCAGCGACCGTATTAAAAAGCGTAAGCTGCTGGCGGTGGTGGGCTACGGCTTTTCCACCATCGTCAAGCCGTTCATGTACTTTGCTTCTACCTGGGGCGCGACGCTGGCCGTACGCCTGGGCGACCGTGTCGGCAAGGGCATCCGAAGCTCCCCCCGCGACGCTTTAGTGGCTGACTCCGTCGACGCGAAGCAGAGGGGCAGGGGCTTTGGCATTCACCGCGCCATGGACACTACAGGGGCCGTCCTGGGGCTGTCCATCGCCGCCGTCATTATCTATGCGTTACAGGGACAGGGGCTAATACTCGACTTAAAGACCTATCACTGGCTGGTGCTGGTGGCCATCATACCGGCAGTGCTGGGCGTCCTGGTGCTGCTGGCCTTCGTCCATGAGAGAAAGCAACAAAATGCCTCCATAACTGGTGCACAAAGCGTGCCGTTAGCGAAATCCGACATTAAATTCAATAGCCGATTCAAGCTTTTCCTGCTGGTCATGGGCATTTTCACACTGGGCAACTCGTCGGATTTTTTTGTCATCTTAAGGGCGCAGAACCTGGGCACGTCAGTACTTTACATAACACTGATGCTTGTCCTCTTTAACGTGACTTACGCCATCGTCGCCACGCCGGCGGGCATACTCTCCGATAAAATAGGGCGCAAACGGGTTATCGCTCTGGGCTGGCTTATTTATGCTGTCGTATATTTCGGCTTTGCACTGTCGCACAGCATCTGGCTCATCTGGGTGCTTTTTGCCTGCTACGGCGTCTACTACGGGATTGCGGAGGGGGTGGCTAAAGCTTTTGTGGCCGACCTTGTGCCCGCGGAAAGGCGCGGCACGGCCTACGGATACTATCAGGGGGTGGTGGGGATAACGCTCCTGCCGGCGAGTCTTTTAGCCGGCTTTTTGTGGGATAAAGTAAGCCCGGCAACACCGTTCTATCTGGGGGCGGGGTTGGCCTTTGTGGCCATGCTGGGTCTGATGACGCTGATAAAAGAAAAACGTGTTGAGAGAAATCCCTCTTAGTCGCCCTTTTATAAGGGGAGAAATTTTATAAGTCTTTGTTTTTACTCTTACCTAACCTCTCCCATAAAGGGAGAGGAATGCTGGATCCCGATTTGCATCGGGATGGTAAGAATTATTTCTATTCCAGGATAATATTATCGATAAGGCGCGTCTTGCCGAATTTCACCGCCATCGAGACAAGCGCCGGTTTTTGCATCAGATGTGAAAACTCCTGGAGCGTTAAAGCGTCGGCGATACTGATATAAACAATTTCTGCCAGGGGTTCTTTCCGGATAAGCTTATTCATTTCCAGGCGTATCTTCTCGGCGTCTTTTTCACCTTTAGACCACTTATCCCGCGCCAGGGACAGCGCTTTATAGAGGACGGGAGCACCTTTCCGCTGTTCGGGGGTAAGATAAGTATTGCGGCTGCTCATCGCCAGGCCATCCGGCTCGCGCATGGTAGGGCAGGCGACCACCTCCAGGTTTATGTTGAGGTCGGCGGTCATCTTTTTAATAACCAAAAGCTGCTGGGCGTCCTTTTGTCCGAAATAGACTTTTGTGGGCTGTACGATATTGAACAGCTTGGTCACGACAGTGCTAACGCCGCGGAAATGACCGGGCCGTGAAGCGCCTTCCAGCTGCCCGGTAAGGCCGTTGACCTCTACCCAGGTATTGTACTTATCCGGATACATTTCAACGTCCGACGGCATAAAGACAACATCGCTAAAAGGTTCCAGCATGGCGAGGTCGCGATTAGTGTTGCGGGGATAGTTTTTAAAGTCTTCTTTGGGGCCGAACTGGGTGGGATTAACGAAAATGCTGACGACTACCGAGGCGTTTTCTTCTTTCGCCCGTTTGACCAGCGAGACATGCCCTTCGTGGAGATAGCCCATAGTGGGGACGAAACCTACCGGCTCCGCTGTCTGACGGCGACACTCCCGCATTCCGGCAACCGTTTCAATGACTTTCATAATTATAGACGCGAGATTGAAATACCCCTCACCTTAGTCCTCTCCCACAAGGGGAGAGGAAAAGAGGATGAGATTGCTTCGTCCCGACAAGTCGGGATCTCGCAATGACATTATATTTATGCTTTAGCTTCCGCCAGCTTGTTTTTTGTGTACTCGACCAGGCCGCCGGCGGAAATCAGCTCCGACATGAAGGCCGGATAAGGGGTGGCGGTAAAGGTCTGGCCGTTGGTGATATTCTTTATTTTACCCCTGGCCAGGTCAACTTCAAGGATATCGCCCGCTTTAGTGTTTTTTACAGCGTCCGGGCACTCCAGTAGCGGCAGGCCGATGTTGATAGCGTTGCGGAAGAAGATACGGGCAAAAGTATCGGCGATAACGCAGGACACGCCCGATGCTTTGATAGCGATGGGGGCATGTTCCCGCGATGAACCGCAGCCGAAGTTTGACGTGGCCATGATAATATCGCCCGGCTTGACGGTTTTTAAGAAGTCCTTATCGATATCCTCCATGCAATGAGCAGCCAGTTTGGCCGGGTCGGACACATTAAGATAACGCGCCGGGATAATAACATCAGTATTAACATCAGCGCCGTATTTATAGACTTTACCTTTTAGAATCATTTTTTCACCGAATCCTTCTCTCATCTCCCTTTGACAAGGGAGACGATGTCATTTTTCTACGGGTTCTTCAATCTTAAATCCAAGACTTTCACCCTCACCTAACCTCTCCCCTCAAGGGAGAGGAATGAGTATTATTTATAGACTTTACCTTTTAAAATCATAGTGCTCCTTTTTTAGAAACGAATCCAAAGCTGAGCAGACGTGAATCGTTTTTAATGTTATGTAAAGTATTTACTGGTTGACCTTTCTATTTTTAGCTCACCTCACTCTGCCCTCAAAATCCCTCTCTAACTCTCCCTTTACGAAAGGGAGAGGATGATTTGTATTATAAGGGGCTGCGCCCCTCTCGCTACCGTACTCCGGCTTTTATTAACTCCTTAATATTTCAGTTCCTGACCGTGGATTATGATACCAGGTTTCCAATTTCTATCAGACGTTGAATTTAGGTCTTGAAAAAGGTCAACGTGGCCTAACAGGTCAAACCCCAAACGCACGTAAAGAGAAATTGCTCTTATATTCCGTGCTACGGGGCGAATTCGTAAAAATCTAACGCCACGTTTTTTGGCTTCATTGACGACATGTTCAACTAATTTTGTACCGATTCCATTATTACGTAAAGAGGCGGTAACGATTACGGGTTCAATCTCGCCGCCTTCAGACATCTCATGAGTGGTGAGCAGACCGGCCAGACCGACAACCTTTATTTCCCTCTCGGCTACACAAGTAAAGCAACGGTCAACTCGTCCCATGTATTCATCGAAACCCATACCCGGGTCATTACCCGCAATAGAAGGGTCTTCGTAGATATCCGCATGATGCTGTGATAACTCGCCCCACAAAGCGCGGCATGCATCATAGTCGGTGTCTTTGTATTCACGTATTACGATATTCATTTTCTACTCAATGAAATTTACTTTGGCCTCCCCACCTGGATTCCGTATCAAGTACGGAATGACAATCACTTTAAGACCTCATCAGGCCCCACAATTTTCCCTGCTATATCGCTGGCGGCGGCTACCGCCGGATTGGCCAGGTATACCTCGGACTTGGGGCTGCCCATACGCCCGACGAAGTTGCGGTTGGTGGTGGAGACACAGCGCTCCCCGTCAGCGAGGACGCCCATGTGCCCGCCGAGGCAAGGCCCGCAGGTAGGAGTGCTGAAAGCCGCCCCCGCTTTAACGAATATCTCGATAAGTCCTTCTTTTAAAGCGTCCAGGTATATCTGCTGGGTGCCGGGGATAACGATACAGCGCACGCCTTTAGCCACTTTACGGTTCTTCAATATCTGTGCGGCCAGACGCAGGTCTTCGATGCGCCCGTTAGTACAGCTGCCGATGACCGCCTGGTCGATTTTAACATTGCCTACCTTACTTACCGGTCTGGCATTGGAGGGTAAATGCGGCATGGATACCTGCGGCTCAATCTTAGACACATCATACTCTATTACTTTAGCGTAAGCGGCATCAGGGTCAGAATCATAGACGGTATATTTACGCTTGGCTCTCGACTTTACGTAAGCTAAAGTCTTTTCATCAACTCTAAAGAGCCCGGCCTTGCCGCCCGCTTCAATGGCCATATTAGCCATAGTTAAGCGACCTTCTACAGAAAGCGCATCGATAGCCTCACCGGTGAACTCCATCGCCGCGTATAAAGCGCCGTCCACGCCTATCTGGCCGATGGTATAGAGAATGAGGTCTTTACCCCCCACCCATTTACCCAGCTTGCCGTGATACACGAACTTGATATTCTGGGGCACCTTCATCCAGATGTCACCCGTAGCCATAGCGCAGGCGATATCCGTGGAACCCATGCCGGTGGCGAAAGCGCCTACCGCGCCATAAGTGCAGGTATGAGAATCTGCGCCGATAACTACATCACCGGGCAGCACGATTCCCTGCTCCGGCAGAAGGGCATGTTCGATGCCCATTTCCCCAACATCGTAAAACTTTACCCCATACTCCAGGCAGAACTCTCTCATTTCCTTGGCCTGCTCGGCGGAGAGAATGTCTTTATTGGGCACAAAATGGTCGGCGACCATAACGATTTTCTTCGGGTCGAATACCTTCTTAACCCCAATGCGCCGGAATTCCCGGATAGCGATGGGGGCGGTGATATCGTTAGATAAGACGACATCCACCCGGGGATTGATAAACTCGCCCGGAGCAACACTTTTTTTACCGGCATGAGCCGCTAATATTCTCTCAGATATATTCAAGGTACTTCTCCTATCAATTCAGTAAATAAATCAGCTATTTATCGGCGGGCTTTTTCAGATGAGGGAGCATCAGGATGACCAGCGCCAATACGGTAGCCACTACAGAGACAATGTAAAGTCCTGCTCCAGCACCAATACCGATAGCTGCCACGGCAAATATCGTCGCGGCGGTAGTAAGGCCGACGACCGCGCCGCCGCTACGGTGCAGGATGACACCCGCGCCGATAAATCCTATACCGGTGGCTATACCAGCCGCCAAACGGGCGGGGTCGCTGCCGGGAAAGGCATAAACCGAAAGTACGGTAAAGAGCGCCGAGCCCAGGGAGATAAGCATGTTGGTCCTCAGCCCTGCTTCCTTGCCCGACATCTCACGCTGGAAGCCGATAACTCCTCCGAGAAAGACGGCCAGCAACAATCGTAAGGCCATTTCTAAATTGGTGTTCATTTTAAACTGCCTTCTGTTTCTTAGCTGTGAGCAGGCGGTTAAGGGCGTTGATATAGGCCTTGGCGCTGGAAACGATGATATCGGTACCGGCGCCGCGCCCGGTATAGATGACGCCGTCACTCTCTATTCTTATCAATACTTCGCCGATGGCATCAAGTCCCTGTGTCACCGATTTCACGGAATACTCACTGAGCGAGTTGGGCACTTTAACGCACAGATTAATAGCTTTGTAGACCGCGTCTACCGGCCCGGCACCGAGGGCCGCGCCTTCGATGATAGTCTTGCCGCCCGGCCCGGTGAGCCTCACGCCCGCCATGGGCAGACCCTGATCGCCGCAGGTAACCTGGACGCGGTCAAGGTGGTACTCCTCGGATATCGTCCGGCGCTCTTCGGCTACCAGCGACTCGATATCCCGGTCGGTAATATCTTTCTTCTTGTCCGCCAGCTCTTTAAAAGCGGCAAAGGCACGGGCCAGGTTTTCATCGTTCAGGCTATAGCCCAACTCCGCCAGGCGCTCCTTGAAAGCGTGACGTCCGCTGGTTTTGCCCAGCACCAGGCTGCTCGAAGGGACGCCGACCGACTTTGGGTCCATAATTTCATAATTTACGGCATTTTTAATCATCCCGTCTACGTGCAGCCCCGATGAATGACGGAAGGCATTGCCACCAACAATAGCTTTATTGAGCTGTACCGGGAAACCGGTCAGGTCGCTGACAAGACGACTGGTTCTATATATTTGCGTGGTATCGATAGTAGTCGTCAGATTAAAGTAATCGCTGCGGGTCTTGATACCCATGACGATTTCTTCCAGGGCGGCGTTACCGGCCCTTTCGCCGATGCCGTTGATGGTGCCTTCCACCTGCCTGGCGCCGCGCTTGACCGCTTCCAGGGTGTTGGCCACCGCCAGCCCCAGGTCGTTATGGCAGTGCACGCTGACCACGGCGCGGTCAATGTTGGGAACATTTTTAAAGACGCCGTCAATCAGGTCGCCGAACTGGGGAGGCATAGCATAACCGACAGTATCCGGGACGTTGACCGTAGTTGCGCCGGCATCGATAACCGCCTTTAATAGCTGATAGATAAACTCGGGCGCGGTGCGGCTGGCGTCCATCGCCGAGAACTCGATATTGTCGGTGTATTTACGGGCGTGGGCGACCGTGCTGCGGGACATTTCCATGATTTCATCACGGCTCTTGCGGAGCTGGTAAAACAGGTGAATATCCGAAGATGACAGGACGATATGGATACGCGGATTGGCCGCGCCTTTGACCGCATCCCAGCTATCGTCGACAGCCTTGAGATTGGCGTGCGTCAGAACGCAGATAGAAGGTTGGCGAATGTCCCGGGCGATAAGCCGGACGGCTTCAAAATCACCGGGAGAAGTAACCGGAAAGCCAGCCTCGATGACGTCCACGCCCAGTTTTTCCAGTTGATGGGCGATTTCCAGCTTTTCCTGAATATTGAGCGTGCCCCCCGCCGCCTGCTCCCCATCCCGTAGTGTGGTATCAAAAAAAATAACCTTGTCCATTATATATGTTCCTCCTATGAGAATTTAATCTAAGACGCTACCTATTTATCCCCTCTCCTTTAAATCAGAGAGGGGCCGGTAAGGATGAGATTAATTCTCACTGGTTTAGAACTTATATTGTTTGACATGGTTAATAATCTATTATATATGTTTTTAACAGTATTGTCCAGAGCTTGATAGTTAACCTTGTTTTTTAGCGCGGCTTCTGGCGGGTTTCTCTTCCACCGGCATAGCGCCGATATTACCCCTGACCATGGCGACGCGCCCCGTCCGGGCGATTTCCTTGATGCCGAATCCGTGCAGCAGCTTCAGCATGGATTCGATTTTATCCTCATCGCCGGTGACCTCGATAGTCAGCGATTCCGAGGCTACGTCCACGATATTAGCACGGAAGATATCGGCTATTTCGATAATATCGCTCCTGGTCGTCGAGGTCGCTTTTACTTTGACCAGCGCCAGCTCTCGGGAGTTCGATTTTTCACCGGTGATATCGAAAATTTTCACCACATCAATAAGCTTGTCCATCTGCTTCCTGACCTGCTCGACAGTGGCGGTTGTTCCGTTGACGATAATAGTCACGCGGGAAAGATGAGGCACTTCGCTGTGCCCCACCGCGATGCTGTCGATATTAAACCCGCGCCGGCGGAAGAGACTCACCACGCGATTGAGGACACCGGGTTTATCCTGGACAATAGCTTTTAGGGTGTGTTTCGTCGTGGCCATGAGGACACCTCTTTCTTGGGTCGTTCCATAAATTCGATATTAGCGGCTCCGGGCGGCACCATCGGGAAAACATTCTCCTCCGGTTCTACCATGAAATCAATTAAAAACGGGCCGTCATGAGCCATCGCCTGTTCTATCGCCCCTTTTACCTCTTCGCGGCGCGTTACGCGCAAACCGGCGATGGAGTAAGCCTCGGCAATCTTAACAAAATCCGGGCAGGAAAGCGGCGTGGCGACATAGTTCTTGGCATAGAAAAGCTCCTGCCATTGTCTTACCATGCCCAGGTAGCCGTTATTAATTATCGCTATTTTAACATTTATCTTGTCCTGGACGAGCGTGGCTAATTCCTGAATGGTCATCTGCAGACTGCCGTCACCGTCAACTACCCAGACGGTTTTTTCGGGGCGGCCCACTTTAGCCCCCATCGCCGCCGGCAGACCGAAGCCCATAGTGCCCAGACCGCCGGAAGTAATAAAACTGTCCGGCTCGTGGAACGCATAATGCTGGGCAGTCCACATCTGGTGCTGGCCGACTCCGGTGACAATGATGGCGTCACCGCTGGTCGCTTCATATAGCTGGCGGATAATATACTGGGGCAGGAGCCCGGCGCTATCATCGATATCCAGCAGCGGGTGCTCTTTGCGCCATTCATTAAGCTGCCGTATCCAATCCATGTGCTGGTTGCTGGCTATCATTTTATGCATGGTAAGGAGGACGGCTTTAACATCGCCGACTATCGGCACATCGACGCGCACGTTCTTGCCGATTTCCGCCGGGTCAAGGTCGATGTGGACAATTTTGGCCTGACGGGCGAAGGCGCTTACCTTACCCGTCACTCTGTCGTCAAACCTCATACCGATAGCGATAAGCAAGTCGGTATTTTCAATAGCCTTGTTGGCGTATCCCGTCCCGTGCATACCGGCCATGCCGTAGTTGAGGACGTGATTTCCCGGGAAGGAGCCGATACCTAACAGCGTTGTAACGACCGGTATCTGGGCTGTCTCGGCGAATTGCTTCAGTTCCGCGCTGGCGCCGGAGATAATCACGCCCCTGCCGGCGATAATGAGGGGCCGCTGCGCCTTGTTTATCAGCTCGGCGGCGTTCTTGAGCTGAGTGGGATGCCCCTTGGTCGGCACTTTATAGCCGGGCAGATCAACCGTATCCGGGTATTTGAAATCGGCCAGGTCGGTCATGACATCTTTGGGTATATCGATGAGCACCGGTCCCGGTCTGCCGGTACGCGCCAGATAAAATGCTTCTTTAATGATGCCGGCCAGCGATTCGGTTTCCATGACGACGTAGCTATGTTTGGTGATAGGCAGTGTAATACCGGCAATATCAATCTCCTGGAAGGCGTCTTTGCCGATAAACGGCCGGGCGACTTGACCTGTCAGCGCAACCATCGGCACAGAATCGAGGTAAGCGTTGGCGATGCCGGTTACCAGGTTCGTAGCGCCGGGCCCGGAGGTAGCCATACAAACGCCTACCTTGCCGGTAGCCCGTGCGTAGCCGTCAGCGGCGTGGGCGGCGCCCTGCTCATGGCGCACTAAAATATGCCGGAGCTGAGGGTATTGGGGTAAGGTATCATAAAACGGCAGTAAGACACCGCCGGGGAAGCCGAACATGACATCGACTCCCTCCGCCAATAGACTTTCACACAAAATCTGGGCACCAGTTTTCTTCATAAGAGACTCCTCTATTTAGTAAACACCGCCCCGGTGCTGGCCGAAGATACCTTTTCCGCATAACGGCGGAGATAGCCGGTCTTTATCCTCGGCTGAAAGTCGGGCAGCTTTTTCAGGCGGTCGGCTATTTCTTTATCGCTCAACTCGACATCGAGCTTATATTCCGGGATATTGATATTTATCATGTCCCCTTCTTTAACAGCGGCAATCGGGCCACGGCTGGCCGCCTCCGGGGAGACATGACCTATAGACGCGCCGCGGGTAGCGCCGGAGAAACGGCCGTCGGTAATCAGGGCGACCTCTTTTTCCAGGCCGATGCCGGTAATCAGGGAGGTGGGCGTCAGCATTTCGCGCATGCCGGGACCGCCTTTAGGCCCTTCGTAGCGGATGACCAGCACATCGCCGGGTTTAATCTGTTTAGCTAAAATTGCTTTGGTTGCCTCTTCTTCGGAGTCAAAGACGCGGGCCGGACCGCGGTGCACCAGCATTTCCGGGGCGACTGCCGCTTTCTTGACCGCGGCGCCTTCCGGGGCCAGGTTGCCAAAGAGAATGACCAACCCGCCGGTAGCCGAGTGAGCGGTTTTTATGGAGCGGATGACTTCGCTGTTAAGATTTTTAACACCCGCAATATTATCGCCCAGTGTTTTGCCGGTCACGGTCTTTGATTTTAGCTTTAAGAGGCTTTTAACCTCGTTCATGACAGCGGGTATGCCCCCGGCCATGTCCAGGTCTTCAATATGGTGCGGGCCGATAGGACGCAGATTGCAAAGGTAAGGGGTGCGCTGGCTTATCTCGTTGACAGTCGCCAGCTTGAAGGGGATGTCCGCCTCGCTGGCGATGGCCATGAGATGCAGGACGGAATTGCTGCTGCCGCCCAGCGCCATATCCACGGTAAAAGCGTTACAAATAGCGTCGCTGGTAATAATGTCACGCGGGCGGATATTATCCTTTAAAAGCTTTAGAACCTGCTGACCGGCCTTTCTGGCTAATGCGCGCCGCCGGGCGTCCGCCGCCGGTATAGTGCCGTTGCCCGGCAGTCCCATACCGAGGGCCTCGGTCAGGCAGTTCATGGTGTTGGCGGTAAACATACCGGCGCAGCTGCCGCAGCCGGG
>PLLL01000053.1:0-159 GCA_003141235.1 Dehalococcoidia bacterium | reverse complement strand
CGCCAGCATCGGGCCGCCGCTGACGAAGATAGCGGGCACGTTAAGCCTTAAAGCGGCCATGAGCATGCCGGGGATTATTTTATCGCAGTTGGGTATGAACACTAAAGCGTCGAAGGCGTGGCCTTCGGCCATAATTTCAATCGAATCAGCAATAAGCTC
>PLLL01000056.1 GCA_003141235.1 Dehalococcoidia bacterium | reverse complement strand
CAGGCTGCCCGATGACATTTCAACGCCGGGTGTGTGGGTGCGGTCGGCGTGTCCCTGGAGACGGCTGTCGATCTGTCTTAAAGTAGCCAGCTCGGCTACCGGGAAGTAGCCGCATTCGGCCAGGGCGGCATAGAGTACCGGCGCGGCGTGTCCCTTGCTCAGGATGAACCTGTCCCGGTCTACCCAGTTCGGGTCGGCGGGCTTGTGTTGCAGGACTTTCCAGTAGAGCGCCGTGATAATCTCGACGGCGGATAAGGAACCGCCGGGATGCCCGCTGTTGGCCTTGGCAATCATGTTGATGATATCGAGGCGTAGTCTTTTAGCAACGGTCTTGAGGTCTTCGTTGGACGAAAAAACCCCGGCTTTTTTATCGTCAGCCGAGGTTGTTTGCGATGGTTTGGAAGACTTTGAAGCAGTCACGCTTCATTATACAATAACGAGAATTGGTAAGTCTATTTTGTGGCGGTAATTATGCTTCTATTCAGCACCGTAGGTTTAAATTCGATATTTTTGAATCCGGTTTCTTCCAGCAGATTTTTCATCTCCAGAACTGAATAGCACTTTCCTTCAGATAAGAACATAAGCAGTACGGAATATTCCGCTACTGATAGCGGGCCGCTCTTGGCTTTATTGATATGCGCGTCATGAATGATGATAGTGCCGCCGGGATTCAAATTCTCAAAGGAGTTCTTCAGGACGGATTTCACTTCTTTTATATCCCAATCGTGCAGCACATGTGAAATTAAATGAACGTCATGGCCTTTTGGGAGACTATCGCGGAACATATCACCGGCAGCCACGCTTATTCTTTTATTTAAGCCGAATTTATTGATGGAATAAATTGCCACTTTATCTACGGGCGGTTTTTCAAAAACAGTCGCGCTTAAATTGGGAAAATTACTTGATAAGATTATCGAGTATATTCCCGATGCGCCGCCGATATCCAATAGTTTTTGATGTCCGGTTAAATCGATTGCTTTTAACATTCCATTGGCCAGATAGGCCCCCCGGCTGTTCATCCCGGCGGAAAACGACTCGGCAAAGCTGTCGTCTTCCATGGAAGTAGCCCAGTCTTTACCCTTTTTATCGGCAGCCCAGTTGGCCGGTTTTCCGGTCTGTAGGGCTTTTTTCATTTGCCCGCATATCGGCCTGTTTTTTAGCGAGTTGACATAAGGTGACAAGTCAAAATTAGAGCTTTTGATCAAATAATCTCTGGATGTTTCTAATATATAATACTGGGTGTTTTTCTCTTTAATAAAACCATATGCTTTAAATAACGTCAGCATCACATCGGCAGGTCTTGGCTTGATACCCAGCGTTTTACAGATAGTATCTATATCGGACGGAGATTTATCCAGCCGGTTAAAAAAGTCAAAATAGCTTACCGCGGTGATAAACAGGTCACAGGCGAAGGCGCTTTCACGTAAAGCAAATATTCTTTCCGGTGATGTAGCTGGTGTATGTAATATATCTTCCATCATTTTTCTTCACCTCTTCTTTTCGGCGGCGTCAGCCAGAAGACAAATATCAAGCCTGTCAGGGCGGCGGCGATACATATCAAGATGGCTAATTGATAGCTGTGGAACCAGTCAGCCAGATAACCTGTTAATACCGGCCCGATGGCGCCGCCGATGCAAACGCTGAAGACCAGGCTGCCTATTAGTGCGCCTAGGGAACTCAAACCGAAAAGCTCTACCGTTACCAGTGATTGTATGGTGGATGAGCCTCCGTAAGCTAGGCCGAAGATAATACCGACCGGGAAAAGCGCCCATAGCTTTTGGGAAAATTCCAGCCCCACCAGCGAAACTACCATGAAGGCCAGGATGGAAATAAGTAATGGTTTAACCTTGAATCTATCACTGATGTTGCCGATAATCAGCCTGCCGAAGATGCTGGAAGCCCCGATGGTGGATAATACGGCAGCGGCTGAAATCGGGTTGATTCCTAGTGACCCTGCATATGGCACGATATGCACCATAATGCTGAACTGGCAATACCCGAAACAGAAATATATTACCGCCACCATCCAGAATTGCTTGGTGCGAACAGCCTGCCGGTAAGTAAAGTCTTTACCATCTGGAAGCGATGTTTTCTGCTTGCCTTTATCGCTCTCCAGCGCTGTATCGGATTGTCCCGGCTCGCGCTTAAGGAACAACGCAGCCCCCACGATAACCACGAACGCAATAATCCCGATGATAACATAAGCGGTGCGCCACGAGTAAGCGGCAATAAAATGGCTGATAAGGGGGGCAAAGATGACTGTTCCTACGCCCAGGCCGGCTGTGACCACGCCGGTCATCATCCCCCGCTTACCCGTAAACCACCTGGCCACGGTAGACACGGCGGTGGGGAAAAGACCGCCGGCGCCGATGGCCAGAAATGTTCCGTAAATCAGGTAGACCTGCCACGGGGATTGCACCAGCGACATCAGCACATATCCCAGCCCGAAAGCGCAGCCGCAGAATATGCTTACAGCCTTGGGGCCCAGCCGGTCGCTGATTCTGCCGGCAAATATCCCCAGCAGCCCGGATATCAGTGTCGCTATGGAAAACGCCCACGAAGCGGCTCCCTTGGTCCAGTTAAACTGCGATGACAGCGAATCAAAGAAAACGGAATAGCTGTAATTAGTCCCGTAGCCCACAATCATGATGACGGCGGAGGCCGCCGCCACCACGTAGCCATAGTAAATCGTTTTTTTATTTATCTTCACGTTTTAAATAGTTTATCCTAAAAAAGAGAGCGGCGTCTATTTTTTACACCGCTCTCTTAATGATCTCTCTCAATCTTCCTGTGACACTAACTCATCACTCCCTCTTTCGTAAAGAGGGACCAAGGGAGATTTTGTTATAGCTTTAACCTTTGAATTTTTAGTTGTCTCTAGGGCCAGTACAGCTTGTCGGCTTCTTTCTTGAGGTCGGCGCGGAAGTCCGGGTGCGCTATGCTGATAAGACCAAGCGCTCTTTCCCGTTGCGTTTTACCTTTAAGGTGAGTAATACCGAACTCGGTTATTACATAATCGCTGATGGTACGCGGCACAGTGACAATGGTGCCCTCGACGAGGAGGGGGGTAATCCTGGACATCCTCTTTTCACCGCTGCCCACGGTAGAGGGCATGACGGTAATAAAACGGCCGCCTTTAGAAAGGAATGAGCCGATGGCGAAAGATGTTTGACCGCCGGCGCCGCTGATGACGCGGGGGCCGATGGACTCGGCAGCGATTTGTCCTGCAAAGTCCACGCTCACTGCGCTATTGATGGCTACCATGTTATCGTTAGCGGCGATGTTCCGCGCATCAAGGCACCACTCTGCGCTGTGCAGTTCAAAAGCCGGGTTCATGGTCACAAAATCCATATCTTCTTTGGAGCCGCCGCCGCATGCCGTGGCTACCGCTACGTTGGGTTTGAAGTTTTTACGGCTGCCGTTGATAATGCCCTTGCGGATTAACGGGATGATACCGCGCGGGGTCGTCTCGGAGTGCCAGCCCAGGTCATGATATTTTTCAAAAGTGCCGAGGGTGCAGCACCATTCGCTGGTGGAGCCTACGCCTACCTGTAAACAGTCGCCGTCTTTGAGTAGTGTGGAGACATAGCCTGCGATGGTCTTTTCCACTTCACCTGCTTCCACGTTCTTCCTGCCCAGCAGGTCTGTGCCGCCGGGCGCTTTGCCGGTAGGTGTGTGCTCAACGAAGTAATCGATTTCTGAGACATGTATAAAGTTATCGCCGTAAGTGCGGATGACGTTCTTATTGATTTCTGCCAGGGCTATTTTGGCGGCGCGGATTTCCGTCTTCTTTGTCCAGACGGAAGCCCCGAAACTGCAATAGCCGTGCTCATCGGGCGGTGAAAGCTCGCACATTACCACGTCGGCCGGGCCGCGGTCTCCTTCGCTAAAGATAAAGCCCAGCCCGCCGATGGCCAGGTCGGCACGTCTCTCGGCAATGATCTGCCGCACGATAGGCAGGGGGAAGCCGACCTCTATCTTGAAAGACATCTCAAAGACGGGGTCGTACCAGCCGAAGTCCCGGCCCGGTGTGCGCAAAGAGAGCAGCACGTTTTCCACCTCTCCCAGGCGTCCCGCCAGCGCCAGTCCCAGCGCCTGGGGCTCGTTACCCTGCACGAAGCAGACCCGG
>PLLL01000015.1 GCA_003141235.1 Dehalococcoidia bacterium | reverse complement strand
GCCATGTTCGCCGCCAAGTACAAGCTGGATAACCTGATAGCCATCGTGGATTATAACAAGTTCTCGCTGGACGGGCCCACCAATGAGATTATGAACCTCGAACCTTTGGTTGATAAATGGAAGTCGTTCGGGTGGTGGGTTATGGAAATCGACGGACACGATATCCGCCAGATACTGGAAGCCCTCGATTTAGCGTGCCGGATGTACGGCGATTACCGCCCTAAGTGCATCATCGCCCACACAGTTAAGGGACACGGCGTACCGGCATGGGAGAAAGAACACATTCATTTAGGACGAGGCGATATGATTATGCGGGGCGTCAAGGAAGGGAGGGAGAAATATGCCGACCTTCAATAAATATATCAAGATAGAAAATAAACCGGTAAACGTAGCGACCGGGGTGGAGAAAGCGATAATAGCCGCCGCGGCAAAAAACGAGCGCATCATCGCCGTGCTGGAGGATATGGGATTCCCGGGGCTGCTGTGGTTCAAGAAGAACGCGCCCGAACGCATGATGGAGTGCGGCATCGTCGAGCAAAACGCCGCTGTGGTATCTGCGGGACTGGCAGCGGAAGGCTTCATCCCGATTATCAACAGCTTCCTTTTCGCTAACGTCGGGCGGGCTTACAACCAGATACGGCAGAGCATTCTCGTTGACCGTTTTAACGTGAAATTCATCGGGCGTGAAGGCGCCTGGGGCGAGACGGGCATCTCGCATAACACCGTAGAAGGCATCGGGAGCGCCCGCGTGCTCCCCAACCTGGTGATATTAAACCCGGCGGATGACATCGAGGCCGAAAAAGCCGCCGAAGCGATGCTCCAATACATCGGGCCGGTGCTCTTAAGGCAGGAGTCCAGCCCGTCGCCGATGAGGATATTCGCCGCGGATGTCCCCTTCGATATCGGTAAAGCGTACGCGGTCAAAGACGGCAAGGACGCCACCATCATCGCTACCGGCTACATGCTGACCGAGGCTATAAGAGCCATAGATATACTGGAGAAAGACGGCCTGGATGTGGGCATACTGGACATGTGCACGCTGAAGCCGCTGGACGAAGAAGCGATAATCAGGGTGGCGAAGCAGACCGGCGCGATAGTCACGGCGGAGAACGCCAGTATCATTGGGGGGCTGGGAGACGGGGTGGCGGCTGTACTATCGGAAAACCTGCCCACGCCTCTGATAAAAGTAGGCGTTGAGGACGAGTTCAGCCAGTCAGGCAAAATCACGCCGGAGAAAGACGACCTTAAAGCGCACTTCGGGTTACGGGCGGAGGATATTGCGGTTTCGGTTAAAGAGTGCATCGCGAAGAAAAAGAGGCTGGCTAAGAGAAAATAAAGTAACATAACCAGTGTTTTCCATTTTTTAGAAACAATTCGAGCGTAATCAGCTTTGAGTTGTTTTTAGAGTTATGTTAAATTGTCATTCCTTTAAAAAGCTGCTGGGCTTTTTGGAATAAGGATTAGGGAGTAGTGGCTGGATACCGGCCCCGATTGACATGCGGGGTATGCTACTTTCGCCGGTATGGTTTATTTTAATAGAGACTCTCACGGTCGCTACGCTCCCTCAGAATGACATGGGAGGCGAAGACTGGTAGCCTCACAGGACTACTTGACATTTGCCAGCAGATGTCGTACGATATGTGGTACGACTAGGAGAAAATAACATGACCACATTTTCTGCATCAGAAGCCAGAAAACGTTTTTATAAGCTTGTTGACGAAGTTAAAGAAACGCACGAGCCGGTGCAAATAATCGGCAAAAGGAATTCGGCCATACTCGTTTCCGAAGAAGACTGGCGCGCCATCCAGGAAACACTTTATCTTACGTCTATACCGGGTATGAGGGAATCAATCCAGGAAGGGCTTAAAACTCCTATTGAAGATACCGACGAGGAGCCCGGCTGGTGAGCTGGCGACTGGTCTTTACTAAACAGGCAAAGAAAGATGCAATAAAAATCGCACGGGCAGGAATGAAACCTCAAGCTATCCGCTTGTTAGCAATTCTGAAAAAAGACCCCTACGCGAATCCCCCACCCTACGAGAAACTGCTCGGAGACCTTACGGGCGCATGTTCACGCCGGATTAATATTCAACACCGGTTAGTTTATCAAGTCCTCGATGACATTAAAACAGTCAAGATTATCCGCATGTGGACGCATTACAAATAACGTCAGAAATGTCATTGCGCATGGTTACGCTCATATTGACAGGTCAAAATCTCCCTCTTATCCCTTCCTTCGTCGGGCTCCCGCCTACGCTGAAGCTACGGTGGGCAGGCAGGACATGCTTTACGAAAGAGGGACGTCAATAACCCTAAAGGTAGTGGGGGAAGATGAGGGAAAATTAAAAATCAAATCTCAAAAATCAAAACCACAAAGCAAAAATGAAAAACAGGGTAGAGGGAAGCACTTGTCATGATTAGACGAGGATTTTATAAAGACGAAGATAGAGATTGCCGCGCCTCCCGACTGCGGCCGGGATGGCTCGCAATGACATTATTCCCGCTACCCCTTTATCGGCTCAAGGCCGGCTTCCAGACGGGCGTCATTAATATGGAGTAAAATCGCCTTCTCCAGCGGCATACAGGTAAAGCCAAAATCCTTTTTAGCGCGTTTACCGCTGACCAGCCACGGCAGGCCGGTTTTACCTTCCGGGTCTACCATCAGCTTTTTACCGAAGGTGATTTTGGCATCCGGGATGTATTTTTTTACCGCGTCCGCTAAATCGCGGGGGCTGGCGGCGGGACCGCCCACGTTATAGACCGGATAAGGCGATGAAGGGGCTTTAATGAGGATTCTGGTGAACTCCGCAAGGTCGTCAGCGGAGACCAGCGAGCAGAGACCTTTGCCATCGCCTTCCATCGTGAAAGGCTTACCCACCGCGCAATTCGAGGGCAAATCCGACCAGTATTGCGCCGGAGACCTGCCGCCGTGGCCGTAGCCGATGGTAGGCCGCAGACCGGTGAAACTCATGCCGAACTGCCGGGAATAGTCCCCGGCCATTATTTCGGCGTACTTTTTACATACCGCGTAAGAGTGCGTGGGGTTAGTCTGGTCGTCCTCGGTCACATCACGCATGCCATACATGGCCTGGGGGCCGTAAACCGTCTCCGAACTGGCATAGACGACGCGTTGAGCGCCCATGATTTTAGCCGCCTCGAAAGCGTTGCTCATACCAAGTACGTTCACCCTGGTAACAAGGCGAGGGTCGATGGCGACATCCTGCCCTACCATGAGAAAAGCCCAGTTGATAACACGGTCGATATCATACTGTTTCATCGCGTTGATAATGTCTTCAATCTCCGTCACATTCCCCCGGACGAAGTGAAACTTTTTAGCGTATTTCTCAATCGACTTCAGGAACCATGCGCTCGGAGGCACAACATCCATAGAAACGACACTGTCTATTTCTTTATCCTGCAATAAATAAAGACACGTCTTGCGCCCAAAAAGTCCACTGCCACCTAAAACCAGAATATTCATTATTTACCTCCTGCTTTTTCCGCCGCTTCTTTAGCGAACAACGCCGCCCCTAATGCGGAGACGAGTTGAGGCTGTTCCGGCACTATCAGTTTAACTTTAAGTACATCCTCTAACGCTTTAACCAGCCCGATGTTGAGAGCGCCCCCGCCGCAGACAGCGCAACGCTCCTCGATGCCGACTCTTTCAATCATGGTATTTATCTTTTCGGCCATTGAACGATGTACTCCAGCCAGAATATCCTCGGCAGGCACACCTTCAGCCACACGCGATACCGCCTCAGATTCGCCGAAGACAGCGCAGGCGGTGGTAAAGGCCACGGGGTTTTTAGATTTTAAAGAGCGCGGGCCGATATCTGCCAGGGGAATCTGCAAAACATTGGATATTATGTCAAGAAAGCGCCCGGAGCCGCTGGCGCACTTTTCGCTGGTGACAAAATTAGCTATCTGCCCATTTTTACCCAGCCGGATGACCTGCGTGGTCTGTCCTTCGATATCGATGACAGTTCTAACATCAGGAAACAGGTTAAATATCCCTTTCACACAGCAGCGAATATCGCTGATGCTTTCGTTAGCGCCCGCGACGCTGCCGGCGCCGTAACCTGTGGACACCGTGTATTTAATATCATCCGCAGAAATTCCGGCCTTTTTCAGCAATTCTTCGGCCAAGTTATTAGCGGCTATTTTATAATTAATCCCCGAAGGAAGCGTATAATCAGCTTCCAGGTGAGTGTCGTTAACAATCACTCCCTTGCTAGTGCCTGTCCCGATGTCAATTCCCATGTAATATGTCATATCAAATCGTTTAAGTGAAAAATTTGGCGTCTTCAAAACGGCGTTCGATTCTCGGCAGAATTTCCCCGGAAGCCATTGCTTTAAGGACGATTTCTTTCCCTATTAAAGCGGCCCCGGACGCCCCGCTGAGCAGCGGCTCTTCCGGCACCAATATTTTGCAGCCGAGGTTTTCTTCCAGCGCTTTGACCACGCCAATGTTCCTGGCGACACCGCCGGTAAATACCACGTCAGGCTCCACCTTTAACCTTTTAGCCATTTTGGCCACTTTACCGGCGATAATATCATGCAGACCGGCGACGATTTCTTCTATAGCTATGCCGTTACTGAGATGGAGAGCGACCTCCTGCTGGATAAAAACGGTGCACGGACTGGCCAGCACCGCTTTATTTTTTGCGGTTAGCGAAAGCGGCCCCAGGTCTTCCACCTTGAGACCCAGCATACCGGCCAGGATTTCCAGGAAACGCCCTGTACCGGCAGCGCATTTATCGTTCATGACAAAATCGAGCAGCTTGCCGTGCCTGATTTGTAAAACCTTGGAGTCTTGTCCCCCAATGTCTATAGCCAACCGGACGTTGGGAAAAAGTTTGGAAACGCCACGAGCGTGACAGGTTAGCTCGGTGAAATGGCGGTCAGCGAAAGGGACATTGATGCGGCCATAGCCGGTGGCCACGATATACTGGATATCGTCGCTGGTTAGTCCGGCGTTTTTGAGAGCTTCCTGCATGACCTGACCAGCCAGGCGGCGGTGCTCCGCCCCGGTGTGCTTGACGACGGCCGCGACTGCACGCTCCCCTTCATCCAGGATCACAATCTTGGTCATGGTAGAGCCAAGGTCAACACCGGCGAAGTAAATGGTGAACACCTCCCCGTTCATTGGTCATGCCGGTTGCATTATAGCGAGATTTGTCTTAAATGTCATTCCGATAAATGGAGAAAAATGATATTTTACCCCTCCACCCTGAGATTCTTCGTCCCGATTAATCGGGACTCCAGAGTGACAAGGAAAGTGAAAGGGAGAAATCAGGCGATAATTTCCAGGAAGCCCTGCACGCGGGTTTTCAGCGGCGACATCATGCCTAAAGTATAATCATGTTCCAGGTAGATGGAGGGCAAACCGATTTCAGTAAAATAATCTTTGACGGACGGTACTTCGTATCCGTGAGTATCACAATACTTCAGCGCTTCCATGACTACGCCGTTGACATGCCAATCGCGGGCATAATCGCCCAGGTAGCCGTATCGGCGTTTCAGGTCGGTTATATGGTCTTTCTGCTGCGCGAAGTAATCCGATATGAAAGTGCGGGGGCACTTGATATGGTTCAGATAGTGACCGGCCAGGCCATCCAGGGGATTTTTCGTTATCTTCACATCGTCAAAGTACGGGCGGCTGCCAACGCAGGTATCATCCATCACCACATTAGCATCGAGGCTCTCAATCATTTCCACCAGGGCGGAATTATCCAGGATACTGCCCCAAATCATAAGCCGTCCGGCTTTTTTAACCGGGCCGTTTTTACGCGCTTTAACTTCCGCGATGACTTCACAGAGCAGATTGTTGCCTTCATCCACCGGCAGGCTCTGGACGGCTTTAATCATCAGGATGGTCTCCGCGCCGGAGATAAGGGGCGGGTCGGGTTTTTTCAAATCATAAAGCGCCCTGACCAGAGAGCGCTGCTGGTTGTGTTTTTTTATAGCGTCCACCAGTTTTGCCGGTTCGAGCTTGCGGCCGGTATATTCTTCCAATGATGCCTGGAGAGAATCCATTAGTTTACGGTGGTATGCCTGAGCGCTTTCACGCATGGTATGCGGCGTATCGATATGATAGGTATAGGGCGTCTTGATAGCGTAGTTCCAGATGGCGGGCACGCCTGCGCCAACATCGCAGATATGGCTGGTGATAAGGCCGTCCAGAAAGCTGTAGCGGCCCTTCAGTCCCAGGTCAAGATAGCTGCGTAAAAAGGGGCAGACTACCGTCGGCAGGAAATTGTTGGCTTTAGTGACCGGCTCATTAATATCGCCGAAGAGACGGAAAGGAACAATATCGAAAGCGGTGAGCATTTCCAGGATGGGGTAAATGCACAGATAGCCGAAGATTTTCTTGCCGGCCTGCTGGAGTTCCAAGACTCTCTGTGCCCTGTCCTGATTAATGGCACTTACTTTAGCCATGCCCTGCAATGCCTGCTTTACCATGGAATCCCTGCTTCTTTCCTCATCTGTTTATAATAAGCCATTGTCTCTTCAAAGGCCTCGGCTTTTTTCAATACGTCGGCGGGGTCGAAAAGACTGGCGTTGACCATGTCGCCTTCCAAAACCAGCGCCGGCACTTTAAGAAGGTCAACGGCCTTCTGCTGCATAGCGCAAAGGTTCAAAGAGGCCGAGCGGCAGGAAAGCAGGATATGGATGACCATGCCGTCGCACCGGCAGTCGCGGACATGCTTTATCTGCAAAATCGTCGAGTTGCCGGTGCGCGTGATTTCATCGCGGACGGCCGCCGCTTCTTCCGGCGTATATTCTCCCTCCAGGGTATTGTTCGTGCTTTGAAAGCGCTCCCGGACATATCTCTCCAGGGGGTCGCCGAATTTAGACAAATCAATATTGACCGGTGTATAGGGCCGGTAATTGCTTTCGATGACGAAGTTCCAGCCTCTGGCCGCCAGTTTGTCAAAGATATCCAGGCTGTGCCACGGCGGGAGGCCGTCAAAAGACAGTCTAAATTTTTCCGGGACATTTAATGCGGATTCACCACTCGCTACACGCTGCTTCACTTCTTCCAGCATCTTCTGAAAGCCGTCCAGTATCGCTTTAGATTCAGAGCCTCTAAAGAAAGCCGCCGTGATGGAACTCCAGAGGTCTTTGGAGTGCATGGGGCCGGGATGCGCCTTACGCAGGCGGTTTATTTCCCAGCGCAGACGGTTAATGCCGGCGAGTCCCCGGGCTACTTCATCCAGCTTGTCCCAGTTCATTTTACGACCCAGCAGTTGCTCCAGGAAAGTGACGAATTCTCTTAATTGCGCTATCAGGAATTGAACGCTGCGTTCATCGGTGCCCGGTTCGATGCTTTCTTTCAGACCGGGATAAGGGCTCTCTATCGTCCCGAGCGGGGCGTTAAAGTAACGTCCCAGCGCCTGGAACCATTTGAAGCGGGCGTCACAGATTTCAGAGGAGGCAACCAGCAGCGTCGGGGCAGGCATACCGCCCATGGGCGCTGACGGCGGGATAGCTCCCCCCAGTTCCTTCATTTTTGCCGAATATCCGAAGCAGTTGCGGGCGTAACCGCAGACATGGGAAGGGAACCCCTCGGCATCGGAGGCCTCTAAAAACGGCGCGGCCTTACCGGCGGCGGCGCAAACACTGCCATAGTTTTCCGGGTAAATCGAAATCACGTCCATGGCCGTGAGAATCGGCTCGGCCCACTGCCCCAGCATGACCCAGGCGACGGGTTTGCCGGTGTTGGTAGCGTCCTCCCCTGCCGCGTACATTTTATCGACTTCAGCGCGGAGGGCGTACATGGACTTGAGGCGGTTAATTGTCTTAACTTTAGGTTTTTCAGATGTCGTCAAGGAATTTCCCTTTTATTCGTTATTCGTTTTTTTTAAAATTTTTTTCATTATGTCTTAGCTTTGAAATGAAGCTGATTCGTGATGATATTCGTTTTTTATGTTAAATTAATTATCTTGTTTATTTAGAGTAATCAACAGTTCATTGTTTTACAGTAATCAGTATACAGGAGTAAGGGAAAAATGGAAACAGGGTTTTGGCGGATGACCTCTCCCCCGCGATTTCACCCTCACCCTACCCTCTCCCATCAAGGGAGAGGAAACGGGAAAAGGGGCTGGATTCCGGCCCCGATTGACATACGGGGTATGCTACTTTCGCCAGAATGGTTAGGGGAAGGGGGGAAGGGAAGGGAGGACTAAATTGCTTTTTTGTTGCGGAGTTCGGTGATTTCGTCCCAGGTATAGCCGCCCAGTTCGATGAGGACTTCCTCCGTATGCTGGCCGAATTCAGGCGCTTCGGCGTTTACCTCGCCGGGCGTTTTGCTAAAAGCCACCGGCAGGCCGACTACTTTAATAGGCCCGAGCACATTATGCTGGTAATTTATAATATAGTCATTGGCGATAACCTGGGGGTCGGCGGCGAGGTCGTTCATGCTGCGCACCGGCGTAGAGATAATATCCAGGCCGCTGCGGAAAAGGCTGTCCCATTCAGCCGCGGTCTTTTTAAGGAAAGCTTTGTCAAAGTAAGTAATCAGTTCGGCACAGTTTTTCTCGCGTATCACGGCGTTATCGAACCTGGGGTCATTTACTAAATCCTCCAGCCCCAATGCCTTGCACATATCGAGCCAGTGCCGCTGGGATTGCAACATCGTGAGGACAATCCATTTGCCATCTTTGGTTTTGTAATAATTCCAGAGGGCGTTCTTGGCGCTTTTCCTTTTTTGCTGGACGGTGGGTTTATTAAGATAAAACCCTTTACCAAGCATTAAGCCCTGCCAGAATATCAGCGACCCCATCAGCGAGGTATCCACCTTTTGGCCGATGCCGGTTCTTTCACGGGCGAACAGCGCCGCCATGATACCGTAGGCTGTAAAGACCGCCCCTATCTGGTCAGCCAGGCCGCCGTAATGCGGCAGATTGGGATTATCTTCATCCCCCAGTAAAGTGCCGGCGCCGGCCCGCGCCATGCCGACCATGTCCATAGCGCCTTCACCGGCATCCGGGCCTTTTTCGCCAAAGCCTGAAGCCGAAGCGTAAATCAGCTTCGGATTGTACTTACTTAACGTTGCGTAGTCAACCTTAAGGCGTTCAGGAATGCCGGGCCGGTAATTATGCACAAAGACATCGGCCTTTTTAACCAGCCGGTAAATGACTTTTCTCCCCTCGTCGTTCGCCAGATTGATAGTGATACCCCGCTTGCCCCGGTTATTGACCTCGAAGTAGCTGTGTTTACCGTGGGGCAGGTCAGTAAATTCGTTGGTGGTCAAACCGCGACCGGGGTCGCCGGTGATATAGTGCTCAAGGTGAATGACATCAGCGCCGAGGTCAGCCAGCATAGATGTTGCCACCGGCCCCATTTGCCATTGAGTCCAGTCCAGCACGGTGATGCCGACGAGTGGCCCTTTTTTCATATCAGTAACCATTATAGTGGGGAATCAGCCGGCAGGTCAATCATCGGCTAGCTCTATTAACGTAATTCGAAAGAGATTGAAACGGGTAATCTATTGCCACTTTACAGTCCTGGTTTGTTAACCAATGAACTTTTATTGTTTAAGCGGCTTTAAAAGATATTCCAATCCGTTAATTTTGATTTCATATATAGCAGCCAATTGCGTACCGAGTTTCCCTGGAGGGAAACCTTTCTGATGAAACCAGACCAGATACGGTTCAGGCAGGTCACAAAGGAAGCGGTCTTTATATTTTCCGAAAGGCATACGCGTGTTTGTTAATTCAATTAATGCCTGTGGATTCATATCAGGTGTACCTTTGTTTTGCTCCATTTTTATTTACCAACTTCCAGCATTATAAATTAACGGCCAATGACAGCTTTGCTTACCAGGGCTATAAGACGATCAATGGATAAATGTTCTCTAGTTTTGGCCAGGAAACCGCTTTTATGGGCAAATTCAATTTCCGGGCAGTTTGAAATCAAAGAAAAATCTACGTTCGTTCCATCATAGCGGTAAAGACGCCAGCCCTCACTGCGCCGGTCAAGTGATATAACTATATCCGGCGGATTCTCATCCAGCCGGCGAAATTCCTCCAGCCCAAAGGACTCCCTGGTCTCCCCAATCATAGCAGGTACACCCGCAATTACCAGCCGGCGGCTGGTTTTCCAGAAATCAATCTGTTTTTTAAGTCTGCGGGCATCCTCAATAAGGCGAGCACCAAAAGACTTTAACAGCGGCAATGAGGCTTGAGGCTCAGAGGCGAACCTGTCTACCAGCCAGTTTTCCACCGGATTGCGATTCACCAGGTCATCACCGGCCTGATATTTTTGAGAACTCCTGACCGGGCCAATACGGTCGACACTGTCTTTAAAATGCCACCAGGGCATGACGGACAAAGCGGCTAAAAGCCCCAGGTATTCAGCTACCAGGACAAAAGCGGCCGGACAGTCCAGCGACTGGTGATGGTCAAAATTGCGTTTCTCCGGTTCATGCCGGTTGCCGGTATCTACCACCCAGACGCTTGAATCATCCAGCTCTGCGTGTAAAGGTTCCCGCCTCTCAATGCGGTATTCTGTATTGTTATTTACGGCCAAAATAAGGCCGATGGCGGTTACTTCATCAAAATGGGCGCTGCCGGGATGAGTGATAATCAGTTGCGTAGTCATTATTAGCTTCAATTATCCTTCTGATTTTTCAATTTGGGGATCCTTTTGCATGGAGAGTATAATGCGTTTGCGCTGCCTGTCAATTTCCAGTACGGTGACTTCAACTTTTTGTTGAATCTTAACTACATCGCCGGGTCTTTTAACAAAACGGTCGGCCAGTTTGCTGATATGCACCAGACCATCCTGGTGGACGCCAATATCCACAAAAGCTCCGAAATTAGTGACATTGGTGACGATCCCGGGGAGTTTCATGCCCGGTTTCAGTTGATCGATACTGTTGATTCCAGCAGCGAAGTTAAAAACTTCAAATTGTTCACGGGGGTCTCGACCCGGTTTGTTAAGCTCTTGAAGAATATCCGAAAGAGTCGGCAGTCCGGCGGTCTCAGTAACGTAATTCTCCAAGGTGATTTTCCGCCGCAACTCTTCTTTTTCCATCAGTTCCCCGACCGAGCAGTTTAAATCCCCGGCCATACGGCTGACAAGGGCGTAGTTCTCAGGATGAATGGCGCTGGAATCCAGCGGGTTTTTAGAATCGCGGATACGGAGGAATCCAGCCGCTTGTTCAAAGGCTTTCGGCCCAAGGCGGGATACCTTTTTTAATTCCTGACGACTTTTAAACGGCCCGTTCCGGTTACGGTATTCAATAATGTTTTCGCCCAGTGAAGGCCCGATTCCTGAAACATAGGTTAATATCTGCTTGCTGGCGGTGTTGACCTCTACCCCTACTCTGTTAACGCAACTCATCACCACATCATCCAGGCTTTGTTTAAGTTTACCCTGGTCTACATCGTACTGGTACTGACCGACGCCGATAGACTTGGGGTCTATCTTTACCAGTTCTGCCAGAGGGTCCATCAATCTCCGTCCGATAGAGACGGCACCCCTTACGGTTATGTCATAATCAGGAAATTCATCCCGGGCGGCTTCTGAAGCTGAATAGATGGAAGCCCCGCTTTCATTTACCATGACCACGGCAACCGGACCCGGCAGGTTAAGTCCCCGGACGAAAGTTTCCGTCTCACGGCCGGCGGTGCCGTTACCTATGGCAATAGCTTCGATCTTGAATTGCTGCACAATATCGCGGAGGACTTTCCCGGCTTCCTCAGCTTGCCGGGCGGAAAGAGTGGGGTAAATGGTAGTGTTATGGAGCAATTTACCCTGCGAATCAAGACAAACAACTTTGCACCCGGTGCGGTAGCCGGGGTCAATTGCCAGTACGTTTTTAGAGCCCAAAGGCGGCGACATAAGCAGTTCATGCAGGTTCCGACCGAATACCCGGATAGCCTCAGCGTCCGCACGTACCTTGACAGCCAGGCGGATATCGGTCTCGATGGAAGGCGACAGCAGCCTTTTATAGCTATCTTCCATAGCCATGATAACCTGGTCTGAGGCAGGATTCTGACCTTTCACGAAATGCCGGGATAATATCGATAAAGCCTTCTCCTCGGGAGGAAGAATAGAAAGTCGAAGAAATTCTTCAGCTTCCCCTCTGAATGCTGCCAGTACACGGTGACCGGGCATCCTGGTTACCGGTTCCGAAAGCTCAAAATAGTCGCGGTACTTGGCACCTTCCTCCTCCTTACCCTTCGCTACGGTGGATTGAAGCAATCCCTGCATGGTAAAAAGCCGGCGCAGGGATTGGCGGACATCAGCGTCTTCACTAATTAATTCAGCGATAATATCCCGCGCTCCGGCCAGGGCTTCTTCGGCAGAGTTAACTCCTTTTTCCTCACTAATAAAGGCCAAAGCTTCCTGTAGAGGGTCAGTCATTTTATCCTGGGCCAGAACCAAAACAGCCAGCGGTTCCAGTCCCTTCTCCCGGGCGATGGCAGCTCTAGTGCGCCGCCTGGGACGGTAAGGCAGATAGATATCTTCCAATGCGGTCATGGTTTCAGCCGCAACGATGGCTTTCTGCAACTCATCAGTCAGCAGTTCCCGTTCTTCCAGC
>PLLL01000029.1 GCA_003141235.1 Dehalococcoidia bacterium | reverse complement strand
GTCTCGGTCTGCCACCAGGTATCAACGATGGGGCATTTCTCTTTACCGATAACACGGTAGTACCACATCCAGGCTTCGGGGTTAATCGGCTCGCCGACACTGCCCAGAAGTCTCAGGCTGGAGAGGTCGTGCTTGTTGGGTAATTCTTCGCCCTCTCTCATCAGCGCCCTGATGACGGTGGGGGCGGTATAGAATACGTTAACTTTGAATTTTTCGACAATCTGCCAGTTCCTGTCAGACGCGGGGTAGGTGGGTACGCTCTCATACATTAAGCTGGTAGCGCCGGCGGACAGCGGGCCGTAAACGATGTAGCTATGCCCGGTAATCCAGCCGACATCAGCGGTGCACCAGAAGACATCTTCATCCTTAATATCAAATATCCATTTCATGCTGATGTAGGTGTGGAGGAGGTAACCGGCCTGGGTGTGCAGCACGCCCTTGGGTTTGCCGGTGCTGCCGCTGGTGTAGAGAACGAAAAGCGAGTCATCGGCATCCATCTGCTCCGGCTCGCACCGGCCAGTGATATCGGGAGCGGCCATTGCTTCATGCCACCAAGCGTCCCGGCCGGCCTGCATGTTGATGTCAATGCCGAGCCTTTTGACGATGATGCAGTTTTTAATCGTGGGGCAGACGGCTACGGCAGAATCGGCGCCGTCTTTGCTCTTGATTTGCTTACCGTTACGCCAGTAGCCGTCAGCGGTAATGAGCATCTTGGACTTGCAGTCGAGAATACGGTCGCGCAGGGCTTCCGCGCTGAAACCGCCGAAGACCACGCTGTGTATGGCGCCGATACGCGCGCACGCCAGCATGGAGATAGCTAATTCGGGAATCATGGGCAGGTAGATGGAGACGGTGTCTCCCTTTTTGATGCCGTATTTCTTGAGGACGTTGGCGAATTTGCAGACTTCATAGTGGAGCTGCTGATAGGTATATGTCTTGACGTCTCCGTCCGGCTCGCCCTGCCAGATGAGGGCAGCTTTGTTCTTGCGGGAGGTCTTGAGATGGCGGTCAAGACAGTTAACGCTGACGTTTATTTTACCGCCGACGAAGTGCCTTACCTCAGGCTTGTCCTTGAAATCATAGACTTCGTATTTATCCCATTTTTTGTACCAGTCCAGTTCTTCGGCTATTTTACCCCAGAATTTGTCCGGGTTCTTGATGGATTCATCATAGAGTTTCTTGTATTCTTCCATGCTTTTGACGGCGGCCTTTTTGGCGAATTCCGCCGGCACGGGGAAGACCCTGTTTTCTTCCATCATGGAAGTGATGGACTGGTCAGATATTTGCCCCAGTATGCCTTCGCTTTCCTTTTTACCGGTTTCTTTCTTGTCCTTACTCACTTTATATTTAACTCCTTTTCTCTTTTGGTTTATCACCAAGTGATTCCCAATAAGAATAATATTATCTTAAAAATACTACGCGTTTTCTTTGATAAGCCAGCGTAAAAGCCAAGTCGCATGGCGCCGGTCAAGATTGCTGATCCAGTTCTCTATTTTTTCCATATTGCCGCTTAAGAGCGCTTCTACCTCTTCTTTGGTCAGTGTATAGTAGCTGTTGTTCTCACTATCGGGCTCATCGGAGATTTCGATGGGGGAATTCACTTCACCCCGGGCTTTAGCCAGGGCCGCCAGGAGGGCGTTCCGCTTTTCCGACTTTGCATCCGGGTTGATGTTTTTACTCATTCTTGATTATTTGACCTGATAGACCATAGATATATGACTATCATTATATAATAGCATCTCCAGCAGGCCTATCGAACCGCCCCCGAGGCTCATCCTGCCAGTCAGAAAGTCGTATTTCTTCCTGCCCTTTAGTACTAGTACTTGCTGCTTAATCCCGAATAATTGCGATTTACATGTGAACGTATTAAAATAATAAGGGCCGCATTGAAGGGTGATGACGAGCCGCCAGGAGTAAGATGAAGACAAGGATTTTAATCGCCGATGACCATGCCATGCTGAGAGAGGGCATGCGCAATCTCCTTGAGAAAGAGAAGGAGTTCGAGCTGGTTGGGGAAGCGGCCGACGGCGAAGAAGCAGTCCGTCTGGCCGGTAAGTTAAAGCCTGATATTATCATCATGGACATCGTCATGCCCAAGTTGAACGGCATCGAGGCGACCAAGCAAATCAAGCAGATCAGCCCCTCTACCGCTCTGTTGATATTAACGGCCTACAGCGATATCCGCTATATCATCGGCCTGCTGGAAGCCGGAGCCTGCGGCTATCTGCTGAAGAACTCCCCCGGCAAAGACGTAGTCAGGGCGATACGCGCGGTGCGTTCCGGCGAATCCGTGCTCGACTCCGAAGTGACGCGCAAGCTCGTACAGCGTCTGGCCAGCCTGTCTAAAAGCCCCGAAGAGCGGGAGGCCAGCGGGCAATTGACTTCCAGAGAGATAGAAATCCTGAAGTGGGCGGCCCGGGGGCTGAGCAATAAAGAGCTTTCGGAAAAGCTGTTTATCAGCTTGCGCACCGTAAAAGCCCACATGACCAATATTTTCAACAAGCTGGGATGCAGCAGCCGCACCGACGCTATCATCAAGGGGTTGAAACAGGGCTATATCGACCTTAACGATATTCAGTAACCGCCTTTTCCCCGAAGCGTGGCAGGACGTGGATTAGTGGCCAAAAATATCCGTTCATTGAAGCAGGCTTCTTTAACCATCTCAAGTCCCCATTTGTGGATACTGCTGGCCATGTTCGTCATCGGCATCATTTTGCAATACCCGCAGCAAATCCTGCGGATAGAATCAACCTCCCTCTTGGCATTTACCGGGCTGACACACTTTTCTATGGAGCGCGCCCTATTCCTGGCGCCGATTGCCTATGCCGGTTTCTTCTTCGGCCGGAGGATGGGGATAACCGCCCTGGTTATATCGTTCGTTATTATTATGCCCCGCGTCTTTCTGCAACCTGACTACAGGGCGGAAGCTTTCCTGGAAAGCGGGGGGATTATTATCCTGGGGATACTGGTAAATCTGTGGTTTGAGGTTAAAAGAAAAGAGAGCGCGCTTTATCAGCAGTTGGTAAACCGGTTGGCGGAGTCCGAGAGGGGCATGAGCGCCTCCGAACAGAAATACCGCTATCTTTTTGAAAACGCCAGTGATGCTATATGGGTGCAGGATGTCAACGGCATGTTTCTGGATGGTAACCGGGCCTTTGAGAAACTCTCCGGCTTTACGGCTGATGAATTAAAGGGCGTACACCTGGGGAAATTTTTAAGCGGTGAATCGCTGGCGCTGGCCCGGGACGTGCGGAACAAGCTCGTCAGCGGGCAAGAGTTCGAGCAGCCTTATGAACAGCAGTTTTTTATTAAAGACGGCTCCGTAAAAACGGTCAAGATGTCCACCGCCGCTGTCATGGTCGGCGGGCAGATACAGGGCTTTGAGCATGTCGCCCGCGATGTCACCCAGGAAAAACAGCAGCAGGAAAACGTGCAGTCCTATATCCAGCAGATTACCCGGGCACAGGAGGAGGAGCGTAAGCGCATCTCCCGGGACCTGCACGACGATGTATCTCCCGATATTATCATTCTGATTCAAAAAATGGATAATCTCGCCGCGACGCAGCGGCTCAAGCTGGCGACGGTCAAGGAAAAGTTACAGGACCTGCGCAGCCAGGCCGTCGAGGCTCTGGAAGCCTTACGCGCGACGGCACAGGGTTTAAGACCCCGCATCATCGACGACCTCGGTCTGGTGGCAGCCCTGGAATGGATTGCCGAGGAGCTGGAAAAAGACCATGAAATCCAGACAAAGGTCGAGGCCAGAGGTATGAAGCAGGCGCTTTCACCGGAAACACAGATAGTGCTTTTCCGCATTGCGCAGGAAGCGCTGAACAACATCAGAAAACACGCGAAGGCGTCCCTGGTGACCATCAGGCTGGAAGGCAGCGACAATGATATTTCCATGACCGTGACGGATAACGGCGAGGGCTTTGAAGTGCCCGTGAGGGCCGAGGACATGGTGAGCGCGGGCAGGCTGGGGCTGATGGGGATGTACGAGCGTGCGCGGCTTTTAAACGGGAACCTTCAGATAAAATCGGCGCCGGGGCAGGGTACGGAACTAACCGTCAGGCTGCCGTGGCATACCGACGCGGCGTAAAGGCTGACCCATTCTGGTTGGCAGCGCTTCAGGTGCTAAAATTTTGCAATATATTCCTGTTGTATCATTATATTGATAAATTATATAATCATCTAACTTTCAAAAATACAATTAATATAAGCGTAAAGGATTATTAATGAAACATAAATTGGTTTTTATAATTATCTCGGTAAGTATTATTGCTTTAATTTCGAGTTGTGTAACCCAGTCGATCTCGAATCCGGGCCCTCAATATACTTCAACTTCCATATCATCGACATCACAGCCGGAGATTTCCGCTTTTACGCCAACGCCTTCGCAGACTTCTAAACCGGCTTCGCTCAACGCAACCGCAGTTTTAGCGCCGATAAGCGCCGCGATGAGCAAGGTGAATACGGTGAATATCGATAGCAACATAATCGATCAATATACAATGCGATTGCAATCTGGAACGATTCAAACCGTTTATATTTGGGACGGGCAAAGAGCGGTGGATATCGGTAACAACCAGATGCATCTAAAGATGAATTTAGACGAATTAAGTAATGACGGATTATATACGGGAATAAAAGTTAATTCATATTATGATAATGAGAATTCATACAATCAATCCTGGATGTCCGGCGGCCTGAGTCCCCAGGGGCGCTGGTACCAATCAAAATTAAGAGAAGGCCCATTAAATATTGTAGGAGAAGTACCATTACCTGCTAAAAATCAACTTTCTCCTATAATCGAGCTATTGGCGAGCGCCAATCAGACCATTTTTCGGACCACCGGAAAACTGGATGGCCCAAGTTTCCAGGTGATAGATTTCAGTCCTTCTGCTGAAGCCGTCGCGGACTGGATACTCTCGCTATATTTCGAAGGTGGGCCCAGTATGCAAGTTTCTACCGGTATAGACATAATAGGAAAAAATACGTTTATGAAGACGTATAAAGGCGGGATATTTAAAATTTGGGTTGACAGCGAAAGTAATTTGATTATAAAAGCCTATTTCGCTCCTGTTTTTCAAGCAACGCTGAATGAACTTGATAGTTATTCGCGCCAGACAGGGAATATCGAAAGCGATTTTATAGGGCAACTAAATTTTTCTAACTATAATCAGCCGGTAGATATTCAAGTTCCACCTGAAGCGCTTAATGGAAAATAAAAAGAATAACCGGCGCTTACACTAAGTAAACCAATATTCTTTTTCTTATGCTTTCACAGGTATCGGCTCGGCAGGAACTTCAAAGGGTGTTCCGGATATCTTCGTCACGGCGCTGAATTTAGCCGGGCAGACTTCCTTACAGGTGCCGCACTTGATGCACTTAGCCTGGTCAATGATATGCACCATGCGCTTGCCGCCCTTAATCGCAGTAACGGGGCAGGCCCGGAGGCAAATACCGCAGCCGGCGCATTTATCGGCATCGANNGTAACGGATGGTGGTAAATATGGGGTTGGGAGCCGTCCCACCTAAAGCGCAGAGGGAGCCGTTTTTACAGGCTTCGCCCAGTTCCAGCAGCAGTTCAATGTCTCCCGAACGGCCTTTACCCGTGACGATGTCTTTAAGGATATCCAGCATCTGCTTGGTGCCCCAGCGGCACTGGATGCACTTTCCGCAGGACTCAAGCTGGACAAAGGTCAGGAAATACCTGGCCACATCCACCATGCAGTTGT
>PLLL01000059.1 GCA_003141235.1 Dehalococcoidia bacterium | reverse complement strand
GTGGATAAAGATGGTAAAGTTCTTAAAACCGTGGAAGAGCGTAATCACTGCGCCCCCGGACAGCGGGCCTTTGTATATGACGGGCCCCGACTGGCACCCGACCTTCCCGAGCGTATTGCTAAAGGTGAGTTTACACTGCCGCTCTATGCTGACTTGCCCGGTATGCCGGAGCATGAGCGCCGTGCCATCTGGGGTCTGATGGTCGGTAACGAAGGCAAGACACGCATACCGGTATATTGGACTCTACAGAACTGGGGCTTCGACCCTGATAAAGATATGCTTCAATCCACCGTCCAGCCTCCTGACCTTTATACCTGGGGCGCCTGGTGGAAAGGGTATGGCTCGCGGCATTTCCGGGGCATGACCGGCGGCGGTCCGGTCTTTGACTGGGACCTTAAAACCAACTTGCCGGGGCTTTATGCCGCCGGTTCTACCCTGCTCTGCGGGGCTAATCATTCCGGCTCGGCTTCTACGGGGAGATATGCGGCCAGAAAAGCGGCTAAATACGCCGCTACGGCCAAAGAACCTGTCGTCAGCCGGAAGCAGGTGGATGCCGAAAAAGCCCGCGTCTATGCGCCGGTCAATCGTAAAGACGGCATGGGCTGGAAGGAATTAAAAATGGGACTCGTCCGGATAATGCAGGATTATTGCGGCGAGTTTAAAAACGAAGAAGTGCTCCAGAGGGGGTTGGAATGGCTTAAAAGCATGCGGGAGAGTGAAATCTCCTCGGCCTATGCCAGNNTATGAACTGGGACGCACGCTGGAAGCTATGGCACAGGTTACTTTAAATGAAGTAATCATCCAGGCAACGCTCGCCCACAAGGCCAGCAGCCGTCCCCTGGACTTAAAGCGCTTGGACTTTCCCCAGATGGACCCGCCGGAGTACAGAAATTATATGACCATCAGGCAGGATAAAGGACAGATAAAAACCGGTACTTTACCCTTGAACTACTGGCTCCTGCCACCCAATGCTCCAACCTATGAAGAGAACTATAAGAAACACTGCGAACTGGAAAAATAACTTACTATATTATATATATAAGAGGAGAAAGACCATGGCAGATGCAGTATATATGATGCCGAATCCCATGACCCCGAATCAGTGTGTGGTTATCGACCCCAAGAAATGTAAAGGTTGTAATTTATGTGTTGATTCTTGCCATACAGATGTGATGTTACCTAACCTGGAAAAAGGCAAGCCGCCCATCGTCGTATATCCGGACGAATGCTGGTTTTGCGGCGACTGTGTGCAAGCCTGCCCTGTTAAAGGAGCCATTACGATGGAGTTTCCGATGAACCAGCGCGTCGGCTGGAAGCGTAAGGACACCGGCGAGTTTTTCCGCATCGGAATGAAAAATCCGCCCCCGCCGAATACCCGGCCGCCGGAAGAATAAATTAATATAGGAGGCTTACGATGGCAAAAAAGATATTTGCCTTTCCCAATGTTTCTACACCGAGCCGCCCCGTCATTTTTACTGACAAGTGCAAAGGTTGCAACCTCTGCGTGGAGGTCTGCCCGGTAGACGTCTATATACCCCACCCCGAAAAAGGCAAAGCGCCGATTATCCTGCATCCCGAGGAATGCTGGTATTGCGGCTGCTGCGTCGGCGCGTGCAACATCGAAGGCGCTATCAAGTTCAACTGGCCTTTACAGCAGCGGGGCTACTGGAAAAACAAAGCCACCGGCAAGGTCTCACGGGTTTAGCGCCTTTATTTTAAAAATGCGGAGGGTATTAAAATGACATCATTTTATGAATATATGGAAAAAGTAGGTCATGCGCCCGAATGGCCGTATCCTGTTAAATATGATAAAGAACAGGAAATAGAGACGGATGTCCTGGTACTGGGTGGGGGCATCGCCGGGTGCTGGGCAGCCATCAGCGCCGCTAAGAAAGGCGTTAGAGTGGCCATGGTGGAAAAAGGGGCGACAGTTAGAAGCGGTAACGGCGGTCCGGGCTGCGACCATTGGTGTGACACGCNNGCTACCAATCCCTTATCTAAAGTCAATCCTGATGAGTGGGCAAAACGGTTGGCAGGCGCACCGTACGCTGATGGCATCGGCCGGGAGATACAGTGCCGTGAGAACTACGATACGCTTCTTGAGATGGAGCAGATGGGCGGCCAGATACGTGACACTGAAGGGAAATACAAAGGCGCCGAGGGATATGATGATGCTTCCAAATTAATGATTTCGCCCCGGTTTAATCCGTTCCATGATACCAATACGGTTGTCCGCGTCTGGGGCACGACATTTAAACCGGCTTTGAAGAAAGAGTGCCAGCGTCTGGGNNCTGCTGACCGAGGACGGCAAACAGGGAAAACGTGTCATCGGGGCTACCGGTGTGAACAACCGCACCGGCGAGTTCATGGTATTTAAATCTAAAGCGACGATACTCACTACAGCCGGATCCGGCTCTCTATGGGTTTTCAACACCGAGTTAGCAGGCTATTCCACTATGGGGAACCGTAATCAGTCCAGTGATGGTATCGCTATGGCCTGGAAGGCAGGCGCCGAGCTTACCCTGATGGAGAAATCCGGCCTCCTGCGTATCGCCGGTGGCTATAAGCACAAGTGGTATACGGGCGCCGGGGACGCCAGCTACGAGAACGTCACCATAGTCGATGCCAACGGTATCGATCTCCAGGCAGTTACGGAACCCGGCTGGGGTAAAAAATCGCAAATGGCCGATAGGAGCGGGCGTACCGGCCCCTGGGCGGATATCCGCGCCGGCGTGCTCAGCGGCAAGTATAAGCTGCCTTTTTACGGCGATTTCCCCGCCATGAAAGACATCGAAAGGAAAGTTACCTGGGACCTGATGCTGGGGGAGGAATCAACGACCAGGATAATCACCAGTACTTATGAAGAGGCCGGTTTCGACCCGGCTAAAGACCTCCTGCAAAACTATAACCTGATAGAAGGAATGAGCCTGCCGCAATGGCGGGAGACTGCCAGCAGCGGTATCATAACCGACTGGAACCTTAAAACGAACCTCGACGGCCTTTACGCCGCGGGTATGCAGCTCTTTTCTCCCGGCGATCACAGCTTCGCCGCATCCACGGGCAGGTATGCCGGACGTAAGGCAGCCGACTATGCCCGGCAGATCGGGCAGGCCGCGCTATCTAAAGAGCAGGTCGCCACTGAAAAGGCTAGAGTCTATGCCCCGATTAAAAAAACAGCAGGCCTGGATTGGAAGGAACTTCACGCCGGTATCGCCCGGGCGATGCAGTTCTTCTGCTCCGAGTATAAGACCGAATCGCTCTTCAATATGGGATTGGACACGCTTAAGGAAATCGAAGAAAAGTGGGTGCCTACACTCTTTGCCCTTGACCCGCATAAATTGATACGCTCCCTGGAAGACCTGAGCATGTTGACCCATGCTAATATTGTCCTGCAGGCATCACTGGCGCGTAAAGCGAGCAGCCGTGTGCTGGACTTCCAGAGAATAGATTATCCGGAACTAGACCCTGCGGAGTGGGCAAAGTTCCTTACCGTCAGTCAGGATAACGGCAAGGTAAAAGTTGGTGAGCGCCCTCTCGGCTACGCCGGCAATCTTAAAGAAAATTACGAAACCTATAATAAAGATTATCAGGGCGTATTCAAAGGCTAGGCATAATAGGATAAAAGACTTTCAAGAAGGGGGCGCGCTGCCCCCTTCTTTTTTGCTTTAATCAAGGCTAAATGCTTTCATCCCCAAACAAAAATACTCATTTCAAATACGGCATTATACCCCATAATTGATTTTTACGTCTAAATATGCTTAAATTGATAAGTTGGAAAGGGGAAAATAAAATGCCAGAAATGAAATTAACTGCCACTAAGAGAGAGATACTCGGGAAGAAGACCAAGCAATTACGTAGCCAGGGTCTTACACCCGCTCATCTCTTCGGGCATGCTTTAGAGTCATTACCTTTACAGTGCAATACCACTGAACTTCTTAAAATATTGGCCCAGGCCGGTACAACCCGTCTCTTAAGCCTTAAGATTGAAGGCGATAAAGAAACTAAAAAGGTGTTCGTACGGGAAATACAGAAGGATGTCCTGAGCCGCCAACTGCTTCATGTAGACTTTTACCAGGTAAACAAAGATGAAAAGATGCAGATGTCTATCCCCATCGTCCTGGTAGGCGATGCCCCGGCTTTGAGAGGCAAAGGGCGTATGGTTTCACGAGGTATTACGGAAATAAGAGTTGAATGTCTGCCGGAGAAAGTACCGCCGCAGATAGATGTTGACATAAGTATATTGAAAGAACTGGAACAGGGTATCTACGTCAAAGATTTCGTCCTCGACCCTGATATTATCGTACATGCCGATCCCCAGCAACTGGTCGTTAAGGTTACAGAAGTCATCGTGAAGGTTGAGGAAGAGAAGGTGGTTGTCGCGGCAGAAGGTGAAGCTGCTGAGGGTGAAGCCGGAGCTGCCGAAGGGGCTGAAGGGGCAGCTAAACCCGGCGCTGAAGGGGCAGCCAAGCCCGGCGCTGAAGGGGCAGCCAAGCCCGGCGCTGGAGGGGCAGCCAAGCCCGGCGCTGGAGGGGCAGCTAAACCGGGCGCTGGAGGGGCAGCTAAACCGGGAGCCGGAGGGGCAGCTAAACCGGGAGCCGGAGCAGCGGGAGGAAAAGCCGAGAAGGGCGAGAAGAAAAAATAATCTTTCGTGGCAGCTGTACGCTCACGATTGGCTTGGCTTACGGTTGAAAAATGATTATTGATTTCCATGCACATGTTTTGTCGCCGCAAATAAAGCAAGACCGTAATCGTTGCGCAAAAAATGACCCGGCCTTTGCTCAGATTTACGGCGATAAAAAGATAAAGATCGCCACCGCGGAAGACCTCATCCAAAACATGGACAAGGATGGGGTCGATATTTCCGTCATCGTTAACTACGGCTGGAGTACGCATGAGCTTTGCGTGGAAACCAACGACTATATCCTCGAATCGGTCACCCGCTATCCGAAACGCCTTATCGGTTTTGGCGCCGTTGCCGATTACAATTCGGAAAGATCACTGTCTGAAATAGAGCGTTGCGCTCGCGGGGGTATACGCGGTATCGGCGAACTTAGGCCGGACGCACAATCACCCGGCTTTGCCCAGAAGAAAACTCTGGAGCCATTTGTTGCTTTATTGCGTAAGCATAAGCTTATCTTAATGACCCACTCATCCGAGCCGGTAGGGCATATCTATGCCGGTAAGGGCATAGCCACCCCGGGTTTGCTTTACGGGTTCATCACCTGTTTCCCCGATTTAACCGTCGTTTTCGCTCATTGGGGTGGCGGGCTGCCTTTTTATGCGCTGATGCCGGAAGTGCAAAAAACACTGACTAATGTTTACTTTGACACCGCGACATCGCCTTTTCTCTACCGTCCTGAGATATACCACCAGGTCAGCCAGTTGGTCGGTTCGGAAAAAATCCTTTTCGGCAGCGACTTTCCGGTGATGGCTCCGAGCCGTATCCTTAAAGAAATCGACGCCGCGGGACTGGCGGAGGAAGAAAAGAACAATATCCTTTCCGGTAACGCCCGCCGGTTGCTTGGCCTTTAGCCATACACATGGAAAAGATACGCGCCTTTATCGCGATTGAACTTTCAGACGATATTAAACGCACTCTCACGCGGCTCCAGAACAAACTGAAATCAGGGTGTCAGGCGCCGGTGCGTTGGACCGACCCGGAAGATACTCATCTGACTCTCCAGTTCCTTGGCGATATTGACCCCGGGTTAACCGGCCAAATAACGGCGGCGATGGCAGGAGCTGCGGGCGGTATTCATCCGTTTCACCTCAGCGTCAGCGGTCTGGGTGTCTTTCCTGACCAGAGACGTGTCCGGATAGTCTGGGTAGGCCTAACAGGAGATTTAGAAACACTCGGCCAACTTCAAAAGCGTATTGAATCCGCTCTTTCACCTCTTGGGTTTACACCGGAAGCACGCGCTTTCACTCCCCACCTTACCCTTGGGCGCGTTCGTGATAACGCCAGGCCGGACGAACGGCAAATTCTTGGCCGGCTTGTTATTAAAACAACTGTTGAAAGTGATAGTGGACTTAATGTAAACTCAGTTCACCTGATTAAAAGCCAGCTTACGCCTCAAGGCCCGATATATACCCGCATCGGCTCGGTAGAGCTGAAGTAATATGGTGAAAAAAGACCTCTCGGTATCTTCTATCAAACAAGGTCTATCAACGCGTTTTGTCGGGCAAAATATCATCTATTTCCCAAGTTTATCCTCAACCATGGAAGCCACCCGGATGGAGGCGCGGCGGAACGCCCCAGAAGGTACTGTCATCATTGCCGGGGAGCAGACGGCCGGTAGGGGCAGGCTAAAGCGCACCTGGTTTTCACCGGGGGGCAACATCGCATTATCTATTATTCTTTACCCTGATGCCGCCGGTTTACCATATCTTATTATGATAGTTTCACTCTCGGCGGCATCCGCCATCGAAAGCGCCACCGGCCTTAAAACTCAAATTAAATGGCCTAATGATATCCTTATAAAAGGGAAAAAGGTGGCCGGGATTTTGATTGAGAACGAAGTCAAGGGTGGTAGAGTGGCTTATGCCATCATCGGTATCGGCATTAACGTAGGCCTGCGTCCTGATAAATTCAGTGCTATTTCAGCTATAGCCACGGGTCTTGAGGATGAAATCGGAGAAACGGTCTCACGGGAGGACATAATCAGAAGTTTATTCACCGAGTTTGAACGGTTATATCTTAATTTACCGGATGGAACTCTTATCTTTAAAGCGTGGCGGGATAGGCTGATTACTTTAGGACAAAAAGTCACGGCGACATGGGGTAAGGAGACTATCCAAGGCATCGCGGAATCTGTGGATGAAAGCGGCGCTTTAATGATACGATTGGCCGACGGCTCTTTAACTAAAGTGGTTGCCGGGGACGTTACTTTACGGGAAAAATAAGGCAAAGTAATGGGTTGAGATATTTAAGGAAAAGGAGGGGGCAGGCCTGCCCCCTCCGCGTGTTGCAACTGCGTATTATTTTTTTTCGTCGGCTTTGACGCCGAATGCCTTGAGAAATTCCATGGGTATGGGGAAGATGATGGTGCTGCTTTTACCGCTAGCTATCTCCGCGAGAGTCGACAGGTAACGGAGCTGTATGGCGTTTGGCTCGCGGCCGATAACGGCGGCGGCCTGGGCCAGTTTCTCGGAGGCCTGTAGCTCGCCCTCGGCATTGATAATCTTGGCGCGTCTTTCACGCTCGGCTTCGGCCTGGGCGGCCATCGAGCGCTTCATTTCCTCGGTCAACTCGACTTCCTTGATTTCTACGGTGCTGACCTTAACGCCCCAGGGGTCGGTATGCTCATCGATGATCTTTTGCAGCATCTGGTTGAGCTTTTCACGCTGGATAAGAAGCTCATCGAGCTCGGACTGTCCCAAAACGTTCCTGAGTGTCGTTTGCGCTATCTGGGATGTCGCCCGCACATGGTCGAGCACCTTGACCACGGAATCTTCCGGATTTACTACCCTGAAGAAAACTACGGCGTTGACGCGGACGGTGACGTTATCCTTGGTAATGACTTCCTGCGAAGGCACATCCATCGTGACAACGCGCAGGTCGACCCGCACCATGCGGTCGATAAAGGGGATGATGACAAAGATGCCGGGCCCTCTGGCGCCGACGAGACGGCCAAGACGGAAAAGCACGCCCCTCTCGTATTCAGGCACGACTTTAACCGCCATTGAGATGAAGATAAGAACGATAAAAGCGATGATTACAATCCAGATATACATTAAATACCTCCTTTATTGTTTTCTGGTGACTATCAATTTTAATCCCTCGACCCTGTTTATAAGCACCTCCTCTTCAGGCTCGGCGCGGCCTTTATCGATTACGGCTGTCCAGCGCTCCCCCTCGATGAACACCACCCCTTTCGGTGCTAAAGCAACCTCCACCACTGCCGTTCTGCCCACAAGTTCCTCTACGCCGGCCTCCACTTTCCTCTGGTGGGCGCGCACCACCCAGATTACCACAAATACCAGGAAAATAATAACAAGAATTATCAGCAAAGTTATCCAGAACAAATCTAACCTCCTTTCAGGTTAAGTAACAATTAACAACTACCAAGTATCAAATCCCACCTTATTCACTTATTACTTTTTTACTTCCTTGCTAATTGCTACTTGAAACTTGTTACTTTTTCTTAACGTACAAAGTCAGGCCATCAATCCGGTTGATGATGACCTCTTCCCCGGGTTTTACCTCGCCGCTTTCAGATTCTTTTCATTATAAGTTGTCTAACAGCCGCAATGCAATTAATAACGGAGACTCTGTCATTGCGGGCATAATAGTCAAATTGTGTT
>PLLL01000025.1 GCA_003141235.1 Dehalococcoidia bacterium | reverse complement strand
AGCCCGATGGTCGGCTCGTCGAGGAAAACGACTGCCGGGCGGTGCAATAGGGAAACCGCAATCTCGCATTTCATGCGTTCGCCCAGCGAAAGGTTGCGCACGGGGGTTTTAAGCAGGGGCCCGATGTCGAGCAGCTCGGTAAGTTCTGCGAGCATGGATTCATAATCGGCCTGGGTCAAACCGTAGACGGTGCGGTTCAACTCGAAAGTGGAAAGCGCGGGTATGTCCCAGATAAGCTGGTTGCGCTGGCCCATGACCAGCGTGATCTGCCGAAGGAAAGCCTTCTCCCGCTTCCAGGGGACGTAACCCAACACCGTTCCCTCGCCCGTGGTGGGGTGCAGGAGGTCCGAGAGCATTTTCAGGGTGGTGGTCTTGCCCGCGCCGTTGGACCCTATTAGAGCCACGATACTCCCCTCTGGGATTTCCATGGAAATCCCTTTGACAGCTTCAGCCCGTCCGTAATGCACCCACAGGTCTTTAACCTCAAGCAGCGGCACTGTTTTCCTCTTTCCCAAGGTAGGCTTCGATTACCCTAGGGTTCCTTCGAATCTCTTCCGGCAACCCCTCGGCGATTTTCTGGCCGTAATCCAGAACGGTAAGTCTATCACAAATATTCATCACAAGTTGCATGGAATGCTCCACTAAAACTACGGTGATGCCTCTATCCCGGATATTCTTAATACGCGTCATCATCTCTTCAGTCTCGGTGGGATTCATCCCAGTAACAGGTTCGTCCAGCAGGATTAAACTCGGGTTGCAGGCCATCGCAATACTTACGCCAAGGGCCCGCTGATGCCCGTGAGGCAGGTTTCCGGCTAATTCGTTCTTCATCGGGCTTAATCCCATGAAATCGATAATTTCCAAGGCCTTTTCCCTGCACTCCCGGTCGAATTCACGGGCGCCGCGAGTATGCAAAAACTCTTTTACGGCACCCGCCCGGCAAAACATATGGAAGCCGGTGAGTGTATTCTCCAGGACGGTGGACTGCATAAAGAGAAAGTTTTGCTGGAAGGAACGGGTCAGACCTTTCTGTGCAATCTGATAAGGCTCAAGCATGGTGGTATCTTCTCCCTTAAAGGTGATTTTACCGCCGGTGGGACGATAATATCCTGTTAAAAGGTTGAAGACAGTGGTCTTCCCAGCACCGTTAGGCCCAATGAGGCCGCGTATTTCACCCTTGGCTATGGTTAAGTCGAGGTTTGCTACGGCCTGTAGCTTCCCGAAATTTTTACTTAAGCCGTTACATTCCAGCAGCCTGCTCAAAGAACCTCCGAATAAACTATTAGCTTTCTTTGGCTTTGTTGGTAAACCAAGAGAGCCACCGGACACGTTTGAACCATGGAATCGCTCTCCTGTCAAATATGCCGATGACCCCCGCCGGCATTAAAATAATTATTAGGATAATGGCGATAGCGGTAAAAATTGGCTCTTTTTCTTTGGCTATTCGGAAATACTCGGGAATGAAAGTAATAATGGCCGCCCCGACAAGTGGTCCAAAAAGGCTGTAGCTTATTCCGCCTATTACTACGTACATCATTATGTTGACGGAGTTAGGAAAACTGAAGGTTGAAGGAGCGACTACCGAAGAATAGGCGACAAAATAGCTCCCGGCCACCGCCAGAAAAACATTCCCGATGAGAACATTGGCCATTCTGTACCTGACAACGTTAATTCCCACTGAATTGGCAAGTTTAACACTTGATCCAATAGCGTTCCAGGCCCTCCCTATCTTAGAATTATAGAGTAAATAATAGATTAAAATATTAACAATTAAAAAAAACAGGCCCATGTAGTAGAGGTCGGGTTTTTTGATAATCGTGTAGCCTGCTATCGTTGGGTGTGGAAGCATCCCTGTTCCTCCCCACCCCCCGAAAAAGGATACGGAACCTACTATCTGCTCGACAGCCAGAACAATAACCATGCCGAAAAGCAGAAAAACCATCATGCCCCTGGGAATAGCTACCGAAAATATAAGCCACCCCAGAGCTACTGCGATAATAATTCCGGCGGGAATGGTCAGCCAAAAAGATAAATGTGCCTTCTGCATTAATAAGGCAGAGGTATAAGCCCCCACCGCCCACCAGCCCGCAATATCGAATCTCGGGAGGCCGACCTTTAATGTAAAAGCAAAAGCCAGCCCGAGCATGGAATAAGTGATAGTCAGGATGAGAATTTGAAGCACATAACTGTTCAACATCCATGGCGCGGCCATGAGTATTAAAAAGAGAATACCCAGTAACGTCAACTTAGCCGTTTTAGACATTTTTCCCTTTGTTCGAATTGATTTAATCTCCTGGTATAGGTAACGGCTTCCCGAGCAGCCCTCCCGGTCTGAAGAACATCAAGACCGCCGCAAAAGCAAAAACCACCAGCAAGTTAAGCGTGCCGACATACTGGAACGCAAAACTTTCAATAATTCCAACGAGGAATGCCGCCAGCAGTGCTCCGGACATGCTCCCTGTTCCTCCGATAAGGATAACCAGCATGACCCTGGGGAAAATATCCAAACCCATTGTATTACTGGCACCGAGCACGGGAACAATGAGAGCTCCGGCAATGCCGCAAAGACCGCTGCCAACGGCCATGGTAACCCAGAATATTCTGTTGGCGTTAATTCCCTGCAAACCAGCAACATCTTTGTTTTCGGCGGAAGCCATCATGGCCGTTCCGATTTTGGTTTTCATGAAATAATACAAAGCGACCATCACAATCAAAGCTCCTGCTATAACAAGCAGTTTACCGTTGCTGATGGTGATGCCGTTGATATTCAACGTACCATGTATCACCGGGGGAACCACTTGCTGCTGGGATGCAAAGGTGATCAGCGAGGCCTGGCCGATTAAATTACCGAAAGCTACCGTGACAAGCATGGTATGAAAGAANNTTCTGGATAACGGCAAAATGGAAGAGGACACCAAGAATTAGCATGGCTACCAGCGCCGCAAGAACACCGACTGGATAGGGCAGGCCTAAACTGGCGGTTATTCCGAAGGTCACAAATGCCCCCAGCATATAAAACTGCCCCTGGGCGAAGTTGAATACCTGCATTATGCCCAGTATCAAGGTAAAACCGGATGCCACGGTAGCATAGATACCGCCGCTCATCAAGCCATTAACAAGGAGCTGCAGAAACAACCCAAAATTCATTATGACCCCTCTTCAAACTTTCCAAATCTGGTAAATAAACGCAAAAGAATTATCAGCGTAAAAAATTATTGGTATCTAAAATAATTATTCAGTGTTATTTAGGAATTGTTGCGGTCTCTATAAATTTATTAAAATGCTACACCTAGCACCCCTATCATGTCAATTTTCCTGTACCGAGCAAAATAATTTGACCGTAGCCGCTACTGGGTGCTAAGATACCGTTGAAACTCAAATCTTACTCGCACCGGACAAATCGGACAATAGCATTAATTTTCGATCCGCCGTTCCAGTACCGTATTTATGATGTACAACCTGGTCTGCTCTTTTGTGGTCAATGTCAGTCCTTTCATATACTGACATTTTCCCTGATCTGTTAGCTACTGACCTAGTCGTAGACTATCAACATATACCTTGTCGTTAATTGCCAACAAGACCCTACCTTTTTGGAGCATTGGCCGCGTGGTAGCAGAGAGTAACAACATAGCGTAATGGTCAATTGAATCTGGCTGGCATTTGTGCAACCACATAGAAGAGAGGGGGTGCACAATGCCTATTTCGACTACTGAGCTGAACGAATTTCTGAACAATCACAAGTATGCACGATTTGTACATACAAATCTGCATTTACATACTCCGGCGACGCCATGGGATTGGGATAGCCGCGAGGACCAGACGACAAAGGCAGCACGCATAACACCTGAAATCTACTTTGAAGCCTTGAATAGGACTTCGCTGGAGCTTGTGGCAATCACAGACCATAATTCTGTGAACTGGTGTCAAACGCTAATCTCTTTAGCGAAGCTTGCGAGACAGGAAGGGAAGAGCAGCATTCATGTTCTACCAGGGGTGGAAGTAACTACTTATGAGGGGCCACATCTGCTGGCCATTTTCGATGAGTCCAAAGAAATAGAAGAACTTCGCTTAATGATTGCTCGGCTAGGGATGTCAGGTCGCGGTGAGGCCGCTGATCGGGTGGGTGATAAATCAGGCCGGACGGTGGCCATCAAGGAAATACTGAGTGAAGTAGATAACCTCGGAGGAATAGTCATTGCTCCCCATGTGAACGAGAAAGACGGGTTATGGGGTCCAAAGGAATTCAAGGGAAGAAAGAAGTATTGATTGAGCAGTGGAGGAGAGAATATAATCAGGTACGTCCTCATAGCTCGTTAGGCTACCGGCCACCTGCTCCTGAAGCTGTGTTAACTACGGCAACGAGGTAACAACTGGTATCACTCCTGGGGGCAGCAACTGTCTTCATT
>PLLL01000024.1 GCA_003141235.1 Dehalococcoidia bacterium | reverse complement strand
GCCGGATATCGCCAGCGGTAAAAAGCTCGGCGCTTTCGCTATCACCGAGCCTATGGCCGGCAGCGACGCCGGCAATATCAAGACCACGGCGGAAAAGGTGGCGGGGGGCTACCTGCTTAACGGCACCAAGCAGTTCATCACCAACGGCGGCGAGGCCGAAATATATACGATTATTGCCCTGACGGATAAGAATAAAGGCGCCCGCGGCGCCAGCGCCATCATCGTCGAGAAAGGCACGCCGGGCTTTACCTTCGGTAAAAAAGAGAAAAAGATGGGCATCCGCTCCTCGGCCACGCGTGAGCTTGTCTTTAAAAACTGCCTTGTCCCGGAAGGAAATCTCCTCGGCAAACCGGGACTGGGATTCGTCCAGGCGATGCGGCTTTTTGACCGCTCCCGGCCCGGCATCGGGGCGCAAGCCGTCGGGTTGGCGCAAGGCGCACTGGAAGCGGCGGTAGACTACGCCCAGGAGCGCGTGCAGTTCGACCAACCCATAATTACTCAGCCCGTCGTCCAGCAAATGCTGGCGGATATGGCTATTCAGACCGAAGCCGCGCGCGCTTTAGTTTACGCGGCGGCCAGGTACGTGGACAGCGGCGCTAAAGACGTTACCGAACCATCAGCTATGGCCAAGGTCTTCGCCTCAGACGCCGCCATGAAAGTGACCGTGGACGCGGTACAGATTTGCGGCGGCGCCGGCTACATGCGGGACTATCCGGTGGAAAAAATGATGCGTGACGCCAAAATCCTCCAGATATACGAAGGCACCAACCAGATTCTCCGTAACGCCATCGCCGTGAACCTGCGCAAGAGGAAGGGCAGGACGGCATGAACATCATCGTCTGCCTGAAGCAGGTGCCCGGCACCACCGCGGTGAAAATCGACCCGCAGACCAATACCCTCGTCCGGCAAGGCATCGAAAGCATCATCAATCCCTTTGACACCTATGCCGTCGAAGAAGCGGTCAGAATCAAAGAGAAGCACGGGGGCAAGGTCACCGTTATCACCATGGGGCCGCCCCAGGCGGAAACAGCATTGCGTGAGGCCATATCCCGCGGCGCAGATGAAGCTGTATTACTTACCGACCGCGCCTTTGGCGGCGCTGATACCTGGGCCACCGCCCGTACTTTAGCGCAAGCCATCTTGAAGCTGACCCCATACGACCTAATTATCTGCGGGCGTCAGACCATTGATGGCGATACGGGTCAGGTCGGCCCGGAAATGGCGGAGATGCTGGGTGTCCCCTTTATCGCATACGTCAGTCAAATAGAAGAGATATCAAACAATAAAATTCGTGTCCGGAGAATGATTGAAGAAGGGCATGAGGTCATCGAGGCCGACCTGCCGGCTGCCATCACCGTCTCTAAAGAAATCAACCTGCCACGCCTGCCCTCGCTGCGGGGGATATCCCGTTCCAGGAGCGCCAAAATCCCCGCGTGGGGCGCTGCAGAGCTCGGTATCGACCCCGCCACAGTAGGGCTATCAGGCTCATCCACGCAGGTAATCAAGATATTCTTCCCGCAAAGGGTCAGCCAGGCGGAGATGTTGACCGGCAGCCCGGAAAGCCAGGCCGAAAAACTGGTGGAAAAGCTCAAGGGAGCAAGCCTAATCTAGATTTGGAGTAATATGACTATTACCTGGATAATATTAATTGTAATTGCTTATTTTTTCGGCTCAATACCGCTTTCTTACATAATCGGTAAAATACGCGGCATCGACCTGAGTAAACAGGGCACTCATCAGGTAGGAGCCGGCAACCTCTGGCGCATAACATCCCGCAGGCTTGGCCTGCTCGTAGGTTTCTATGATTTTCTCAAGGGTATGCTGATGGTCGGCGTGGCCCATAACCTGGGGCTCGATGCCGGGCAACAGCTCGTCGTGGGGCTGGCGGTCATCGTCGGCCATAACTGGCCGGTCTTTCTCCGCTTTCACGGCGGGCGGGGCATCGCCACACTGCTGGGTCTGGTGATAATCCTCCCCGCTTTGAACGAAATATCACTTTGGCCTTCGGTAATCGCCGCAGGCTTTACTTTAATCATGACAGTCATCTACCATAGTTCGCCTTTGCCGGTGCTTATAAGCGTCGCCTCTCTATCACTAACCAACTGGCTGTTCCATAACCCGATGTCTGTGGTGATGGCCTATCTGGCTATTTTCCTGGTGGTCGTCGTCAAACGCCTTACCGCCCAGCCAGCCCCCGAGAAGACGCAAATCAGCCGGGGACGTCTAATAGTCAACCGACTCTTTTTCGACCGCGATATTGCCGATAAGAGGGCATGGATGCACCGCGAGCACTTCGACGAGAAAGAAATTCTGGAATGACCGGGCCGGAAACATTAAGGTGCGCCACCCACCCGGACGTGGAAACAAACCTCCGCTGCGGTAAATGCGGCAAACCCATATGCCCAAAATGCCTGGTACAAACGCCGGTAGGCGCGAGATGCCGGGAGTGCGCCGGGCTCTACAAGCTGCCGACCTACCGTGTCTCCGGCCTGTACTATCTCAGGGCCGCCGGTACGGCGCTGGTACTGGCCATCGTCATCGGTCTGATATGGGGTTTTGTACACTTCTATCTGGGCGGATTTTCGTCAATTATCAGCGTTATTTTCGGATACGGAGCCGGCTACGCCATAGCCGAGGTTACCGGACTGGCCATCAATCGTAAACGGGGCCGCTGGCTGGCGGTCATCGGCGCCCTCGGCGTAGTTATTAGTTTCGGTACGGCAGGACTGGTAGATTTTTACAGGTTCGGTGTCTTTTATCTGGGCGGTTACCTGAATTTGTTTACGCTATTAGCTGTGGCCATCGGCATCTATTTCGCCGTAAACCGCCTGCGCTAGAGTCTACAAAATTACGTCCACGATAACATTGAGTAAAGCGGTCTTGCCCCCGGCTATTTGCTGTAACCCACGTTTCAGGGCGGCTTCGATTTTCCCCGGCTCGGCCAGCTTTTCCCCGTAAGCCCCGAAGGCCTCGGCAACTTTCACATAGTCCGGCGCGGGCGTAATGTTTACTCCCAGGTAAGTATCATGGCCGGCGGCCCAACCCTGCGGGTACAGGTTGCGGTGGCCTTTTCTCATGGCCATGTAGCCGCCGTTATTCAGGACAATGATAAAGACGGGGAGGCCGTATTCCTGGCCTAGTCCCAAGGCGGCGAGCACAGGATTGTAGTTAAAAGCGCCGTCGCCGACGATGAGGATAACCGGCCGTTCCGGGCAAGCGAGCTTGACGCCCAGGGCGGCTCCCATACCCACACCCAGCCCGCCGTAAGCCGGTTTAATATAGCGGCCCGGCTCCGCCAGGTATTGATGCAGCAAATGGGTATATAGTATCGTCTCATCGAGGATAATGGCATCAGCAGGGAAGGCCTTTTGCGCCGCGTTAAATAACCACCGGGCAGCGATAGGTTTATTTGCTTTAACGGCCAGGGCTTCTTTATTCATGGCGGTTATCATGTCGTCATGTTTTTGGCGCCAATTTTGTAGTCTTTCCCGGTAAAGCGCTGTGGAAGTTTTTTGCCGGACTTTTTCCGCGCGGACGGTTTTTACCAGCGCAGTTAAAGACGCTTCCACATCAGCGTTAATGGTAATATCGGCGCGGTAATTCCAGTAAGGCCACTTCTCGTGCCGGGTATCTTCAGCCAGCAGGATTATTTTAGCTTTATCCCCGGGGCCGGCCGCGGGGGGATACCAGGGAACGGCGCTGGCGACTACGAAGACGGTATCTGCCTCCTTGAGCGCTTCCGTGGTAATCTGCCCCTGATGTAGAGGATTGTCCCGGCTGATATTAGAGGAGAAGTGGAGAATAGTATCGAATACGGGGATGCTCAACATCTCCGCCAGTTCCGTCAAAGCTACGGCGCCTCCGGCTTTCCGCCCGGCATGGTCGGCGATAATGATGGGGTTTTCGCTTTGAATAAGCTGCCGCGCTACTTCCCGCAGGTCGCTTTCCGCCGGTACGAGCGGTACGGCTACCGGATAAGGACGGGCGATTTTAGTTTCTTCCCCTGATTTTAGTAAAACTTCCGGCGGGACAGAGATATAGACCGGCCCGCGCGGGGCTGATAGCGCTATCTGGCTGCCCCGGACGACGGAGTCCACCAGACTGTCCCTCGATTTAACTCCATTGCTCCACTTCACGTAGTCCTTGACTAAAGCGGATGGCCCGCCGATATCCGAAAGCAGGCCGAGCCATTGCCAGCCCTGCGCTTTGACCTCGGTATCACCACAATGCTCATATGTCTCGCCGCTGAAGATAAGCATTGGGGCACGGGCGCTTAAAGCGTTGCGCATGGCCATCGCCCCCATCAGCAGGCCGGCGCTGGAGTGCAGCAGCACCGCGGAAAGGCGACCGGTGGCTTCGGCGTAGCCCTGGGCAGCGCTGACAGCCAGGATTTCATGACGGCAGTTGATGTATTTCAGGCTGTTATCGCCTTTACCCTGGCGCTTTAGCAGCCCCTCCCAGACCGGTGTCCATTCAGTCCCCGGCGAGCAAAAAATGTATTCAATGCCGCACGCCTGGAACAGGTCTAATAACAGTTCGCCGCCGGAAATAGCCATTATTCCCCCCCTGATTAATATTTCATAGAGTTTTCTTCAAATCTTCCAGGATTTGACGGGCTTTAGGTGAAACGATTTTTTCGCAGGGGCATTCGGTACAGTGGGCGCACGTGATATTTCCCCTGCTCTCTGCGCAGAGACGAATATTGCAGGTGGCACAATAGCCAGTACGGCGACCGCCCGGGACGCGGCAGCCATCACAAATAATATCATCCGCGCTATAAGTGCGCCCCAGCGATTTCGTCCATTCATCTGCTATCCGTTTGAGCTCTGCCCGATTACCGCTGTGAGTGGCAATATAGGCCGGGCACTTAGCACAACTCGGGCCGCATATCGCGATTAAATCGTCTAACATCATTCCTTCCCCTTCTTTTACACAAGCCTTCAGATCTGAGGCATCCCCGGCATCTTGCCGTTGACGAGAGGAACGACGCAAATCATGCGGAAAACGTCTTTACCCCCGTTGAGGAAGCTGTGCTGCTCGTTGGGGAGGACGGTCACCGCGTCGCCTTCTGCTAAAGCGGTTTCTTTACCGCTGCTTCTGACCACGCCTTTTCCCGCCAGCACAAAAACCTCGTGCTCCCAGGGATGGGTATGGAAAGGAGTAGCGCTCCCCGGCTGAATTTCAAACACGCGCATGACAAAGGTCGGGGCGCCTTCTGCGGGACCGGCGACCACGCGCATGGTTACCCCCGGCGCCGCTTTAAGACCTTCAACCTGGCGGTAGTTATGTATTTTCATGCTGCCTCCTTTGCAGTACCGTGAATAACGGTAGTATACTGGGAACAAGACCCCCCCGTCAAAAGAGAATCCCTATGCGGGCCGATATAATTCTTAAAAACGCCAACGTTATCACTATGGACGCCGCACAGCCATCCGCGGAATTGGTGGCTATTACCGGCGATAAAATAAGGCTGGTGGCCGGCAACGACGCTCTCGGTTCAGTATCGGGAGCTAATACCAGGGTCATCGATTGCGGTGGCAGGACGGTAGTGCCCGGCTTTAACGACGCCCATCTCCATTTCTTTTCCCTGGTAAGCAAGCTCTTGAGCATCGATTTAAGTCCGCCCGCCGTCCGCTCTATCGCGGATATTAAAGCAGCCATCCGACGCAGGGCCGCCGTGACTCCGCCTGGGACATGGCTAAGAGGCACCAATTATAATGAGTTTTACCTGGCGGAAAAACACTGCCCTACCCGCTTTGACCTCGATGAGGCCGCCCCCGGCCACCCTGTTATTATCAGCCACCGCTCGCTGCATGCCTGCGTGCTTAATAGCATGGCGCTTTCCCTGGCCGGTATTAACAGCGAAACACCCGAACCGCCCGGCGCCTGCATCCAGCGTAACTTTACCACCGGCGAGCCGAACGGCATTCTTTTAGATATGTTTCCGGCGTTGCCTCCTTTTACTGAAGCCGAGTTCGCAGAAGGAGTCAGTCTCCTTAATCGGCAATTTCTCTCTTATGGGATAACCTCTTTTCAAGAAGCTACCTACAAAACCGACCTTAATCGTTGGCAGATAATCAAGGATTTTACAGATTCCGGCAGGCTGAAGAGCCGTGCATCCATGATGACCGGCCCGGAGACGCGGTGCCAGTTCCAGGAAGCCGGCATGACCACCGGTTCAGGGGATAATCAGCTTAAACTGGGGGCGGTGAAATTCCTGCTGGATGAACAGACGCCCCAGGATGAGTTAAATTCTACAGCGCTGGACTGCCACCGTGCTGGTTTTCAACTCGCCTTTCACGCCGTGGCCCAGAGCCATGTCGAGAGCGCGGTAAGGGCGCTGGAATACGTCAATCGCCATGCTAAAGTGGCCGGGCGGCGGCATCGTATCGAGCATTGCGGGGAATGTCCCCCCGACTTGCTGAAACAACTAAAAAAGCTGGGATGTGTTATCGTCACCCAGCCGCCGTTTCTCTACTACAGCGGCGAACGCTACCTGGCGACGGTAGCCAAGAGCCAGTTGCCGTGGCTTTACCGGATAAAATCGCCCCTGGAAAGCGGTGTGATAGTGGCGGGCAGCTCGGATGCGCCGGTAGTCCCCGGCAACCCGCTGGTGGGCATTTACGCCGCCGTGACGCGTCAAGCCGATTCCGGGCAGGTGCTGCTGCCGGAGGAAGCTATCTCACCCCATCAGGT
>PLLL01000108.1 GCA_003141235.1 Dehalococcoidia bacterium | reverse complement strand
AGCCTCCGGCAGACATTCTATCACATTATCTAAGATACAAGGTCATACAACGTCCTCATCAATGAAAATGACCTTATCTTCGGCATGGTTGATGATATAGGCAAGCTGGTCGGTGAAGAGCCTGATGTTTAATGTATGCAGCACGGCGCTCATACACGGGGCGGCAAAGAAAAGTTCTAAGTGACGGTGATTGTTCCAGGTGAGTGAAGTGACCTTATCCCCTTTCTTGACGCCAAAGCGTTCTATGACATTGGCTAGCTGGCACACCCGCTGGTATATATCCAGGTAAGAATAGTGAATGTGGATGAGAAGTCACGGCTGGTGATTTGTTTCCGTGGAGTTAACTTCAGAGGTCTTTCCAATATACTCTTAACAAGTAAAGGAACCATAATACCTCCCTAAATCACTTCCTAGAAAATTGAAAAATACAGATTTTCAGTTAAATTAGCACTTAGTTTGGCAAGTATTGTATACTTAGCTTTGTCCGGGCAATTAAAAGCGTCAGGAAATCCTAACATTATTGACTATTTTTGTCAATAAGTAAATTTTATATATTAATAATTAGCTTCCTGGGAGTTAACAAGGTGAAACACAAAACTCAGAAGAAGGAAGTGATATTAGAAGCCGCTCAAAAATGTTTTAGGCGATATGGCTTTACCAAAACAACTTTTAAAGATATTGCTAAAATAGCCGGAGTATCACGACCCTTATTATATTCATATTTTCACGATAAAAATGATATTTTCATTGCACTTACTAAGGCGCAACATGACCAATATGTTGCCAAATCCAGAGATGTTCTTAATACCAGCCTGCTTGATAAAGACAAACTATTAAAAATCATCGACGTTTGGATAATTGATTCTTATCGAATTTTTAAGAATACCGCCCATGCAAATGAATTTCTTGATGGGCTGGTAAATATTTCAGAACAGAGCGAAAAAAGATCCAGAAAGCTTTTTATAAAGTCAATCGAGCCCCTCGTAGGGGAAGAAATAGCAGAGATAATTGTTTTTTCAATAAGGGGGCTGATGGATGACAGGCCCCCGGTAAAAACCCTGCAAAAGCGTATTGAACTTCTTACAAGAACCGTGGCATAAACTATTTTACAATGTCCCGCGCAGGCGCGGGTCCAGCGCGTCTCTTAATCCATCCCCTACGATGTTGAAGCTGAAAACCACCAGCATAATGGCCAGCCCGGGCGCAAAAGAAAGGACCGGCGTCATTAAAATATATTTGTAGCCGTCGCTTACCATTGCTCCCCAGGCAGCTTGCGGTGGTTGGATACCGATACCCAGGAAACTAAGACCAGCTTCAGCCAGTATAGCCGTGCCCAGCTGGAGAGTAATAAGCACGATGATGGGCGGAAGGCAGTTAGGAATCAGATGCCGCACCATGATACGCCAGTTCCCCGCGCCCAGGGAGCGGGCCGCGGTAACGTAGTCGTTTTCCTTGGCCGAAAGAACCTGGCTGCACATCAGCCTGGCGTATAAAGACGTAAGGGCTATGCCGATGGCCACGATGACGTTTTTCAAGCCTCCTCCAAGGAGTGCCGCTAGCACCAGCGCCAGTAAAATCATCGGAAAAGCCATGAGCGCATCGATAAATCTCATGATAATATTGTACGTCCACCCCCCGAAATAGCCGGCAATGAGACCCATCCAGATACCGAGAATCGCCGCGATACCCACCGAGACGACGCCAACCAATAATGAAGTTCTCGCCCCAAAGATAATCCGGCTAAGTGTATCCCTTCCCAATGCGTCTGTCCCAAGCCAATGGGCGGCTGAGGGTTGTTGGTGCACCACATTAAGGTCCTGTGCGTAAGGGTCATAAGGCGCTAACAGCGGTGCGAAGATTGCGACAATGATGAAAGCCAGGATCACCACCATGCCCAGCACGACTAACTTACGCCCCAGCATAACCTTCATAATACGCCGGCTTTCATTGAACCGCGTGGTCGCGCCCAAGTTGATAATGTTGCTTTCTTGAGTCATACTCTCCGATTTTCTAACTATAGCGTATTCGCGGGTCGAGCCAGCCGTAAGTAAGGTCGACCAACAGATTAACCACGACTATCATCGTCGCAATCAACAGCGTAACGGCCTGGATGATGGCATAGTCCTTGCTAAGAAGCGCCTGTACGGAAAGCGCCCCCATGCCGGGAATGCTGAATACAGTCTCGATGAAGACCGAGCCGCCCAGAATATAGCTAAGCGATATGCCCATTAACGTAACTACTGGAATAAGTCCGTTTTTCAATGCGTGCCTCATCACGACCTCGCGTTCCCTTAGGCCCTTGGACCATGCCGTCCTGATGTAGTCCTGCCGGACTACCTCCAGCATGCTTGACCGTGATTGGCGCGCGAGAGACGCCAGCGGCGTTACCGCCAGGCAAACTACCGGTAAAATTAGCTGTTTTATATTTTGTACTAAATCCACTGTCGGTGAAGTATATCCGAACATGGGGAGCAAGTGCAGCTTTAGCCCGAAAACGTATATAAGGAGTATACCGAGCCAGAAAATGGGCACGGCTATGCCCATATACGAAAAAATTGCCATCACGGAGTCCAGCGCCTTGCCCCGCCGTAAGGCTGAAAGCACCCCGGCCGCGGTGCCGAGGACACTCCCGATGATGAAAGCAGGTATGCCCAGGTTGAGGGTTATCGGAATACGCCGCTTGAGAAGTGCACCTACGCTTTCAGAATAAAACAATGAATCGCCGAAATTGCCGTGGAAAATGCCGCTTATCCATTCGAAATATTGTACTACCATCGGTTTGTCCAGGCCGAACTCATGCCTGGCGGCCTGAATTTGCTCCAGAGTGAGTGTCTGCTGCTCCTGGCGGGACATGTAAAGGTAAATGGGATCCCCGGGGAGTAAGCGTATCACAAAGAAAATCATCAGGCTGATGATGATTAGGACTATCAGCGCCAGTATTAACCTGCGAACGATGTATGTTGCCATTCTTGCCTTTGCATTATAATCGTTTACATTGTCCAGCTATTTTTCATAGACAAATGTTGCCAAACAGCATGTGACAGTGCCGTTGCTTTAATCTAATCTAACACAGTAAAAAAGTACTGTCAAATTAACAATTATACAACAATTGTAATAATGTATTGACTTTTCAACAACTGTTGCTATAGAATATGCGGACGGGGACAGGGGTATATTAAATCAACAAAATTTAAAAAGGAGAGGTAAAAGAATGAGAAAAACTATTTTTGGTGTCTTGATTCTTGTTGTGTTGTTTGCCGGCCTGTTGAGTGCCTGCGCCACAAAAACAACGACACCGGCAACCACAACAACGACACAACCAGCGACCACAACCACCACAACAACAAAACCGGCTACTACTACTACTACATCCACCACCACGGCGCCTACGCCGCAGTACGGCGGCACGCTAAGGATTATCACCAGCCAACCGCCCCTTGCCAACATTGGCGACCCCACGGTGATAAGGACGAGCTTCGGCTCTATCATGGCCGTCATACCCTGTTTTGAAGCCCTTGTCGTTTTCGATAACGGCGGCGTACCCCACGGCGTCCTGGCGGAATCATGGACGACAGCCGCGGACAAATCGTCCATCACCTTTAACTTAAGGCAAGGAGTCAAGTTCCAGGATGAAACACCCTTCAATGCGACAGCCGCCAAGTGGAACCTGGACAGAATGCTTTCGGCCAACGTTTCAACAACGGCTACCTGGGCCAGCGTAGATGCTGTCGATGCCAACACCATACGTATTAATCTCAAATCCTACCAGAACACCATACTCAACGGTCTGGAAGGAACCACCGGCATGATGATATCCCCAACGAACTTTCAGACTAACGGTGCGGCTTATGCCGGGAGCCACCCGGTTGGTACCGGCCCTTACAAATTCTCGAGCTTGGTGCCCGATACTTCTGTAGACTTTGTCCGCTTCGATGATTACTGGGGCGGCAAGCCCTACCTCGATGGCGTCAAATTTATCGTTATTGCTGATGCGACAACGGCCCAGATGACGTTCCTCGCCGGGCAGGCGGATGTCATCGCGTCAGCTTCGGACGCCAACACCGCCGACCTCGCCTCTAAAGGCTACACCATTCAAACCCGCCCTGGCGCGGGAATGCTCCTCTTACCCGATAGCGCCCACCCTAATTCTCCTGTATCGAATGTCAATGTCCGCCAGGCGATAGCCTATGCTATCGATAACGCGGCGATAGCCAAGGCCATCGGATACGGGTATTGGACTCCCTCCACCGTGCTCGCTACTCCGCAGCAGTTCGGCTATGTCGCGGGTATGGGCTATCAACCCCAGAACGTGGACAAAGCCAAGCAGCTCTTGGCCGCCGGCGGATTCCCCAACGGCTTTGCCTGCACCCTGTACACGGCCAGCACTCTTGCCAACGACCCGCTCCAGTCCATCCAGACATATCTAAAAGCTATCGGTATCACCGCCACCATCGAAACGGACAGCTACGCTGCCTGGACAGACCTGGCGAATAAGGGTTGGAACAATGGCATGATGTGGATGACTTTTGGCGCGACGGATACAAACTACGCCTCGTACCTGGACCGGTATTTCGGCAAGAACACGGTAGCCTATCCGTCTGTTGCGAAGCCTGCGGGTCTGCAGGACTTAATCGCCCAGGCTCTGGCTACACCTGACTTCAATACCGAGAAGACACTGTGCCAGCAGAGCCTGACGATGTTGACCAACGATTGCACCGGAATACCGATATATATCGGCGATGCAAGCTACGCGCTTCAGAAGAATGTCCACGATACCGGTTTTGACCAGCTTGGCGGTTCCGGCTTCCGCTGGACAGCGCAAAAAGCTTGGATGAGCAAGTAAAAATAACTAGTTGTAAAGTCCGGTAATATTTGCCGGCATGAAAACGAAGCATGTCTCTTTTCTCCGGGCCAAGGGGAAAGGAGACATGCTTTTTGGTGGAGGCATCAACTGCAAAAAAGGAAATTACACAATAATTATGTTTTTTAATTGGCAATAGTGATGTTCGTAGTCGCGATTTCACAAAGAAGTAAATTGTGCAGAAAAAATCACATTCGTCCAGTTTGTTTAATGCCACTACTCTCCTAGTTAAAAGACAAAAAAGGGGCCTGGGTAAAAGAAAAACCCCAGACCCCATAAAAGAGCGCCTTTCTCATTGATTGTAGTTCGTACCATGCAACCGTCATTATAGACTTCCAAAAGTACGCAACCGCCGATATTCCTTGCCATCTCCCGATACATCGGGATGCCAATCGGGCGTCGGCACTCCCTGCCCTTTAGCCAATAAAAAAGGAAGAATTCCATCCCCGCATTGGGGCGGAAATTTCCCTAAATAGTAAAAAGCGGGGAATCATCCCCGCTTCTTACGTGGCTCTGTTTTGTGAGTTCAAGCGTTCATCCCGTATCAAGTACGGGACAGGTTTTGGGCTTATGATTACACGGCGACTGGCTCTTTTGCCTTGTGCTTTCCCGACTTGTGTCGGGACTTGGCTTTGGTGATTTCCTCGGCTTCGGCTACCGCTTGGGCTTTTTCGGCTTCCTCAACCTCGGCTTGTTCTGCCTCGGCTTCCGGCTCGGCGGTTTTGTCCTCACCTGTCGGCTTCTGGCTTTCATTGGTGAGCATTGGCATGACCACCAGCTCATAATCGGGAGAGGTAAAGAGCATGGGTGACTTGCCGTCCACCAGCTTCAAGTCCACCATCCCGCCACAAGCCCTCAAAGCATCAGCGAGATAAGTGCCGTCAAGCCGTATCTTGCCATCGCCTAAAGTATCGGCGGGTATTTCTGCCAGTCCTTTATCATCAGGACTGGACATGGTGAGCTTGCCATTACCGATGGTGAGGTCTATCGGGTAGGCTTTACTATCCGATAATACCTTGAGTGAGTTTACCGCCTTGATTGCCTCGTTAGCGTCAAAGCTAACAAAGGTGTTGAACTCGGCGGGTATGAGCTTATCATAATCGGGGAAGTTACCGTCAGCACCCCGCCACTTGTAGCGGATTAGTTCGGTATCCAGTACCAGGCTCATGCCGTCAAGGCTCTCCCCGCTTTTCTCAAAGCTCACTCTCACCCGATAGGCACGCCGTAAGGCACTGATAACACCCCTTAGCTCATCCCGATTTATCAGGACTTGCCCCTCATCGCCGTCAAAGTCCAGCTTAACCACCGCAAGCCTGAAACCATCGGCGCTTACTATCGTGAGCTCACCCTCTGCTACCCTGAAAAGGACACACTGTAAGACAGGTCTATTATCCTCTCTGGAAGTAAACGGCAATGACTGCAAAGGCACTTTATGACGTGATACAATCACCTGCTGGCCTTGGGGTGAGAGTACTTCTACAGAGTACGCTATGTATTGCACACTGTGGTTCAAATCCCCCCGGGGTCGCCAGATAGTTTCAAAAACCCCAGTTTCCCCATTCACCCGCAGGGTATCCCTGTACCAAAGTGCTGTAAAACCGACACTTAAGTACAGGACACCAAAGGCCATCCTGCCGCAATTATTTTTTCTGCGGCGGGACGGTGTCTCCTATCACCAAAGTATTGGTACCCGCCAAAAAGTAAACTTCTAATACTTAGAGGCCCCTATTTCTTCCATCTTTCCGGTGACGATGAAGATTACCCGCTCGCAGATGTTGGTGACGCGGTCAGCGGCACGCTCCAGGTTGTGAGCTACCCATATCAGCCTGGTGGCCCGAGTAATTGTTTTAGGGTCCTCGGCCATGAAAACAAGCAACTCACGAAAGACCTGGTCATAGAGATGGTCGATTGTATCATCTTCAGTGCTGATTTTCTTATNNAACTGCGGCGCAGCATATCCACGGTCTGTTCTGCCATACGGGGGATATCAATCAGCGGCTTTAATGGCGGCTCATCTCCAATCATAATCGCAATCTTAGCTATTCCTTCGGCATAGTCACCGATTCGCTCTACTTCGGATACAATAATAAGCACAGATAAAATGATACGCAGGTCGCTGGCCATAGGCTGTTGCGTGGCGATTAGCTCGATGCATTTCTCCTCGATTTCGAATCTTTTCTGATTTACCTTCTTATCATCTGCAATTATCTGATGGGCTAATTCCAGGTCCCTGTCTTTGAGGGCATCAATAGAGCGAAGGATGGCCTTGCTTACCATGCTGCCCATTGCCAGGATATCATCCTGGATTTCTCTCAATTTTTTATGGAAGATGGTTCTCGTTTCCATGCTAACCTCCTCTAGGTTATCCAAAGCGTCCGGTAATATAATCTTC
>PLLL01000002.1 GCA_003141235.1 Dehalococcoidia bacterium | reverse complement strand
TTCATCGGCAACGTCGAGGGGCACGATCTTTTCAAAGACCACGTTGACGTCGTCGTCTGCGACGGCTTCGTCGGCAACATCGTCCTGAAGTGCGTCGAGGCCCTCGCCGAGAACATGTTCCACATGATCATGCAGGAAGTGAAGACGCTGGACCCGGTCGTGCTGGCCAAGATGGGCCCTGTCATGCAGCGCCTCAAGAGCCGACACGACAGCGAGGAATACGGCGGGGCGCCGCTGCTGGGCATCGACGGTCTGGTCATCAAGTGCCACGGCAACTCCAAGGCGCGGGCCGTCACCAACGCCCTGCGGGTGGCCTCCACGTACGCCCGCCACCACGTCAACGATCTGATTGTCGAAGCCATCGCGCAGGCGGGGGGAGTGGAAGCGTGAACCGCCCGGCTAGCGCCACCATCATCGGCACCGGTATGTACGTGCCCAAGCGGGTCATGTCCAACGCGGATTTCACCCGCATCGTCGACACCGACGACGAGTGGATCGTCCAGCGCACGGGCATGAAGGAACGCCGCCTGGCCGAGCACGACCAGGCCACCAGCGACTTGGCCTACGAGGCCGGGTGCGAGGCCCTGAAGAGCGCCGGCGTCGCCCCCGAAGCCGTCGACCTCGTCATCTGCAACACCATCACGGCCGACAACATCCTGCCGTCGACCGCTTGCTGGGTCCAGGACCGGCTGGGTTGCAAAAACGCCGCCGCCTTTGACCTGGCGGCCGCCTGCAGCGGTCACCTGTACGGACTTTCGCAGGCGCGGGCCGTGATTCTTTCGGGCCAGGCCCGGACGGTCCTGGTCATTAGCGCCGAGGTCCTCTCCTCCATCACCGACTACACGGACCGCGGCACGTGCGTCCTGTTTGGCGACGGCGCCGGGGCCGCCGTGGTGCAGGCTTCCGACAAGCCCGACACGGGCATCCTCTACACGACCCTGTACGCCGACGGTTCGGGCGGCAGCCTGATGCTCCTGCCGGCCGGCGGGTCGCGGCAGCCGGCCTCGCACGACACCGTCGACCGCCGCCGGCATTACATGCAGATCCAGGGCCGCGAGGTCTTCAAGTTCGCGGTCACGAAGATGGAAGAGCTGATCGACGAGTGCNNGCGCATCATCGACGCCGCCACCAGCCGCATGGGCTTCCCGCCCGACAAGGTGTTCCTGAATATCCACAAGTACGGGAACACCGGCGGGGCCAGCGTAGCGATTGCCCACGATGAGGCCCGCCGCGACGGCCACCTGGGTCCCGGCGACGTGGCCATCCTGATTGCCTTCGGCGGCGGCCTGACCTGGGCCGGAGCCGTCATCAAGCATTGAGAGAACCGGGTACGCGAGATTATGGGTAAGACAGCGCTACTGTTCCCCGGCCAGGGCGCCCAGTTTGTTGGCATGGGCAAGGACATCGCCGATGCGGTGCCCGAGGCGCGGGCGCTTTTCCGGCGAGCCGATGAAGTGCTGGGTTTCGGCCTCTCGAAGATCTGCTTCGAGGGTCCCGAAGACCGTCTGACCGCGACCGACATCAGCCAGCCCGCCATCGTCGTAACGAGCCTGGCCATACTGGCGGCCCTCAGGGCGACGCCCGCCGGCAAGGCCATCGAGGCCCAGGCGGCGGCGGGCCTCAGCCTGGGAGAGTACACCGCCCTGGTGGCGGCCGGCGTCCTTGAGTTTGACGAGGCCGTGCGGCTAACGCACATGCGGGGCCGGTTCATGCAGGAGGCCTGCGACGCGCAAGTGTCGGGCATGGTCTCGCTCCTGGGCGTGGACGAGGCGCAGGCAGAAAGAATTTGCGAGGTCGCGCGGACGGCCGGTATAATCGGCCCCGCCAATTACAACTGTCCCGGCCAAGTGGTTGTCAGCGGCGTTAAGGCCGCGTGCGACCGGACGGTTGAGATTGCCGAATCCATGGGCGCGCAGCGGGCGGTGCCGCTGGTTGTAGCCGGCGGGTTCCACTCGCCCCTGATGACGCCTGCCCGGGAAAAGCTGGCGCCCGAACTCAAACGCCTGCGTTTCCAGGAACCAAAATTCCCCGTGGTTGCAAATGTGACGGGGGACTATTATAGTGGCGCCGCCGCGGCCGCTGACCTCCTGACTCGTCAGGTGGACGGTGCAGTCCGGTGGCAGCAGGGAATCCAGCGGTTGATCGCCGACGGGTTCGACCGGTTTTACGAGATCGGCCCCGGACGCGTGCTGACGGGCCTGCTGAAGCGGATCGACCGCGCGGTCGGCCGCCAGGCGGTGGCGATCGGCACCTTGGCCGATATCGAGGCCCTAAGCAAGGCGCCGGCGTAACGTTTGGTTGTTTTCTGGTTAGCCGCCCCGCCCTGCCTGCCGGCAGGCAGGTTGCGCGGCGCTTTTTCGGAGGTAATGAATGGGATTTGAAGGCAAGACAGCCGTCGTCACGGGTGGGGCGAGAGGCATTGGCTTCGAGGTTGCCCTGAAGCTGGCCAAGGGCGGCGCCACGGTCGTCCTGATCGACGTCCTGGAGGACGTTATGACGCAGGCCGCCGCCAAGCTCTCGGCCGCCGGCGCCAAGCAGGTCTTCACGTACAAGGTTGACGTGACCGACGAGGCCCGCGTTGAGAAGGTGCTCGACGAGGTGGCCGAGAAGACCGGCTCGCTCGACATCCTCGTCAATAACGCCGGCATCACGCGGGACGACCTCCTTCTTCGGATGGAGGCGGCCATGTGGGACCTGGTGATGGCCGTCAACCTCAAAGGCACGTTCCTGATGACCAAGCACGCGGCGCGGCACATGCTGCGTAAGCGTTACGGCCGCATCGTGAACCTGTCGAGCGTCTCGGGCCTGGTGGGCAACGCGGGCCAGGCCAACTACTCGGCCTCCAAGGCCGGCGTGGTGGGCTTCACGCGCACGGTGGCCCGCGAGCTGGCGAAGAAGGGCATCACCTGCAACGCCGTGGCGCCGGGCTTCATCAAGACCGACATGACGGACGTTCTGCCCGAGAAGGCGAAAGAGATGGCGCTGGCGGCCATTCCGATGGCCCGGATGGGCACGGCCGAGGAAGTGGCCTCGGTCATCGTCTTCCTGGCCAGCGACGAGGCGGCTTATGTGACCGGCCACGTGGTGCCGGTTGACGGCGGCATGGCGCCCTGACGGGCCGGGCCGGCGGCGAATGTGTGGGACTCTTGGATTCGGTAACTAACGTAGGGAGGAAGAAATTGGCGACCATCACGGAACGTGTCATAGAGATCGTGGCAGAGCAGATGGGCGTGGATAAGTCGACGGTCACCCGCGAGACGTCCTTTGTCAACGATCTCGGGGCCGACTCGCTCGACACCGTCGAACTCGTCATGGAGTTCGAGGATGAGTTCGACATCCAGATTCCCGACGAGGATGCCGAAAAGATCCAGGCCGTCGGCCAGGCGATCGACTATGTGGAGGCGCACCTGTAACCGATGACACGGCGCGTCCTGGTAACCGGTCTGGGCCTGATCACCTCGCTCGGGCAGGAGGTCGAAACGTTCTGGAAGCGGCTGCTCGCCGGCGAGTCCGGCATCAGCCGCATCCAGGGTTTCGACGTGTCCGAGTACAGCGCGCAGATCGCGGGCGAGGTCAAGGACTTCAATCCGGACACCTGGATCGACAAGCGCGAAGCGCGGCACCTCGACCGGTTCTCGCAGATGGCCGTGGCGGGCGCCATCCAGGCCGTCAAGGACTCGGGCCTCGACCTCAGGAACCTGCCTGATCCGTTCCGGGCGGGCGCGATCGTCGGCAGCGGCATCGGCGGCCTGGGCACGATGTTCGAGCAGGCAAAAATCCTGATAGAAAAGGGGCCGGACAGGGTCAGCCCGTTCCTGGCGCCGATGATGATAGCGGATATTGCCGCCGCCCAAATTTCCATCGCTTTAGGGGTCAGAGGGCCAAATTTCTGCACGACATCGGCCTGCTCCAGCGGTTCGGACGCTATTGGCGTAGCTTACGAATTAATCAAGTCCGGTAATACGTCTGTCATGCTGGCCGGCGGCGCCGAATCACTTGTCAACCCGCTGGGTATCACGGCATTTAATGCGTTAAAAGCCCTTTCCACCAGGAACGACCACCCGCAGAAAGCCTCCCGTCCTTTCGATAAAAACCGTGACGGCTTTATTATCAGCGAAGGAGCCGTCGTCCTCGTCCTGGAAAGCATGGAGCACGCACTGGGCCGGGGCGCAAATATCCTGGCGGAAATCATAGGATACGGGGCTACCTCCGACGCGTTTCATGTTACCCAGCCGCTGGAAGACGGCGCCGGGGCGGCCAGAGCGATGCAAGCCGCAATCAAAAAAGCCGGAATCAAACCGGAAGAAATACAGTATATCAACGCGCACGGCACTTCCACCCAGCTTAATGACGCGATGGAGACCAAGGCCATCAAGACAGTCTTCGGTGAGTACGCTTACAAGGTGCCGATAAGCTCGACAAAATCCATGCTCGGCCATATGATAGGCTGCGCCGGAGCGGTCGAGCCGGCTATCTGCATCATGACGATATTAAAAGGAATCATACCACCGACGATTAATCTTGAAACTCCCGACCCCGTATGCGACCTGGACTATGTGCCGAACGTTGCCCGCCCGGCCAAAGTAGATACCGCGCTGACTAACTCCTTCGGCTTCGGCGGACATAATTCGGTACTTATTTTACGGAGATTTATTGAGGCCAAAGCTTGAGCCATAACCGCTGGAACCTGCTGCCTCCCGCTACAGTCCGCCCGGAGGACATAGGCTCAGGCTTTCCCCCGCTGCTGATACAGCTTCTTTACAACCGCGGTGTCTCCCGCCCCGAGGACTTCCGCCCTTTCCTGGCCAGCGATAGAAGCCTCCTGGGCGACCCTTTCCTCCTCCCTGATATGCAAAAGGCTACTGACCGTATCTTCCGCGCACTACATTCCGGGGAGACCATCGGCATTTACGGCGACTTTGACGCCGACGGCATTACCTCCACCGCCACACTTGTACAGGGTCTTTCCCTCCTCGGTGGGAAAACAGTTCCCTATATACCCCACCGCCAGACGGAAGGACACGGGCTGACCATCGCCGTCCTGAAAAAACTTCAAGAAGAGGGCGTGAGCCTGGTGATTACCGTAGACTGTGGTGTGACCGACGCCGCTGAAGTAAAACAGGCGAAGAACATCGGGCTGGATATTATCATCACCGATCACCACAGCCCTCTGAATGAAATTCCGGAGGCACTAGCCGTCATCGACCCCAAGCTGAAAGGCTCGGCCTATCCGTTTATGCACCTGGCGGGGGTCGGGGTCGCTTTTAAGCTGCTCCAGGCGCTTTTCCGGGGCACCGGCAAAGAGGAGCAGATAGATGCTGTTTTAGATCTGGTAGCCATCGGCACTATCGCTGATATGTCGGCGCCGCTCGGAGAAAACCGCTATTTTATCAACGAGGGGTTGAAATGGATGAACACCAACCCGCGGCCCGCCATCAGAGCGCTGATAAACCAGACACGGCTGGAGGCAGGCAAGCTCGATGCCAACAGCATCGGCTGGGTCATCGCTCCGTGCCTGAACGCCGCCGGCAGGCTGGCCGACGGCTTAACCGGCTACAAACTGCTCATCACCGCATCAGAGCCTGAGGCGCAGGAGCTGGCGGTATGGCTCGCCGGAAAGAATGAAGAGCGTCAAAAATTAACCAGCTCCACGCTGCTCCGTGCCCGGGAACAGGTCATCGCACGGGGTTTACCACCCCTCCTGATAACCGCCGATAGAGAGTATCCCATGGGCATTGCAGGGCTGGTGGCCAGCCGGCTGACCGAGGAATTTTACCACCCCTCCATCGTCATCCATACGGCGGACGCTGTATGCCACGCAAGCTGCCGCAGCATCGCCGAGTTCGATATCATCGCCGCCCTTAATAAGTGCAGCCGTTACTTTTCCCGCTACGGCGGGCACGCCCAGGCGGCAGGATTTACCATGCCGATGAAAGACTTACCCCGGCTGGAGGAAGAGCTTTCCGCGCTGGTTGCCGAGCAATTGAAAGGGATAGAGCTGCGCCCCCACCTGGACATCGATGCACAGTTGATCCTCCCCGACCTCGGAGGAGATACCTATAAAACGACGCAGATGCTGGCACCATTCGGCCACGGCAACCCGGTGCCCATATTCTTAAGCCGGGGGGTGGAACTGGTGGAACGGCGTACCATGGGCAGCGGCGGCGAGCACCTCAGAATGAAGCTGAAACAGGGCCGAACGGTCTGGGACTGCGTGGCCTTCCGCCTGAGAGACCACATGACAGAGATAGCGCCGCGTATGGATATTGTTTATAATCTTGAGGTAGGCCGCTGGAACGGTAAAGAGCAGCTCAGGTTAAATATTTTGGACTTTAAAAAGAGCAGCTAGAGGGAAGAGTATCTAGCGCTGCCGGAGCTTTAGGCAACCATTCCGGCGGACGCCGGAATCCAGTCCGTTCCATCTATACTGGATACCGACCCCGTATCGAGTACGGGGCATGCTTTCGTCGGTATGGAAAATAATATAGGGGGCTAATAATACTCAGGATACACAACACATAAAGTGAGGATGACATGAAAAATCCGAATGGTCCTTATCCGGGCAGGCAGGTATTCATCGGGATGACAGAAAAAGGAAAACCGGCTTTCGCTTATTTAGTCACAGGGCGCAGTCCGGCAAGCCGTGAAAGACTGGCAACGCCGAAGGACAACAGCATTATCATGGGGCCGCTCGGCAACGCGCCATACGACTGGCTGAGGCATTACACGGCGGTAAAATACGACAACGGTATCGGATTACTCGTCGTCACTAACGGGATTCAGACCGAGGCTATCTTTGAGATGTATAAACTGCTGTATCACACGGCATCAGCGCCGAATAAGAGCTACTTAAAAAAGATCATGGACGGCGCGAATTACGAGCCGGACAGCCTGCATACGCCGCGGCCTTCGGGCGTTATCACCAATCCGGCAGGGAAAACCGAGCCGGTGTATCTGCTAAGTATACCCACGGATAAAGATACTGCCGCCTGGCAGATAAAACCGAAACCGGGCACATTTTACGGCGTCTCTACGTACCGCGGCGATATAGAAAATCCGGTCTCTTACGATATAGAAAAGGGACCGGCGGAAGTGAAATGTACAGCGCAGACACCGGAAGAACTGGCAAAGTTTCTCTATGATATTTCAGCGGAAACCTATAAAGGCGATGACATACGGGTTTGCGCCATTGGGGGGATAAGGGAGGGGAACGCGTGGAAGATAGCGCATATTAACCGGCATAAAGGGTAATTTTAAAATCCTTCTCTCATCTCCCTTTGTGAAAGGGAGACGATGACATTTACTTTTTACTAAAAAGGAGAACTGTATCCCGACTTCCCTCGGGATATTTGGCATTTCATGCGTGTGTTTTAGTGTTATCGCAAATCGTGTCACCGTGCTCGCAAACATTGACCCCATTCTCAAGAGTATGGTTAGCATAAGCTACCGCTGCCTTTTCGGGGTCTAGCTCGGTTACTCCGAGTACCACCTCGATATTGCTTTGCTGGAAGGCCATGCGCGGCCCCATTCCCATACCACCGGCCAAAACCACGCTGACGCCGCGTTTGGCCAATTCGCCCGGCAGGGTGCCGCAGCTATGTGGTGTTACTGCAATAGTTTCTTTTCTTACTACCCGTCCGTCCTGATCGACGTCCATCAGCATGAACTCATTAGCCTGGCCAAAATGTGACATTAATCGGCTGCCACTCACCGGCATTGCATATTTCATGAATCTTCCCCCTTTATTTTTACAAGTTACGTTCTGGTCATCATGACAACAGAGGGCAACCGGCACAACTTGAAAGTTACCCCCTTCTATTCTTATAGCTTTGCCATTAAGGAGGGCATCCGCCACCCGTTTCCGGGCTGACGTCAGCACTCGCTGAAAAGTGGGGCGGGATACGCCCATACGAACCGCCGCTTGAATCTGTTCCAATCCCTCAATATCTTTTAACCGGAGAGCTTCTGCTTGTTCGACAGAAAGATGTACTTCCTTGAGAAACCTGAGAGGAATACCAGCAGGCTTGAAGTAAGTGACTCCAGGCAAAGCCGATACAGTGCGGCATTTTTGAGGTCTTACCATGACCACCCCGATATTATGAACATATGCTCATAATACAGGAGTTGATGGCTGGCGTCAAATACAGATTTTACATTGGGATGAACATGGGAATATCTGCCATTCCATGCGTATAGTAGAAGACACTGGCAACGTCAATGGAATAATAGTGTTACTTCGGCCTTATCATCATTATTGGCAAGGCGGATTCCCCTACGATATACTCAGCTACACTGCCCAGGAGAAGTTTTCGCAAGCCGCTATGCCCATGTGAGGCAATGGCGATAAGGTCTATGTTATTCTCATTCGCGTAGCTGATAATAGCAGGCCCGGGTGAGCCTATCAGTGTTTCACATCCCACTTGAATTCCCAGTTCACGAATGGGCTGAGCTGTCTGCTTCAGATAGGCTTTGGCCGCATTATCTTCCTTCTTGATTTGTTCCGGCATCGATGAACTGTGCAAAGGGACTCCCGGAAACCCAGGTATGTCCGGTGTCAAGTTACCAGGAATACTCACTACCCGGAGCAGGATGACTTTGCTTTTCATAGCCAAAGCTTGTTCTTTTACAAAGGGAATGATTTTCTCAGCAATTTCAGAACCATCCAGGCATACCAGTATTTTCTTAAACATTTTAACTCCTCTTTAGCTTAGGCCGAGCAATTATGGTGAATGTTTCCATTCAATACTTTTATCGCGTTTGGCTTTTAGTGCTTTTATTTTGCTTTTAGCCAGAGAACCCCAACCGAGAACGCCGATAGCAGTCATAACTGCTTCTTTTTCTTCAGCGTCAAACGGGTGCTTGTCTAGAAGCTTGAGCAAGATTTCAATTGCTTTTTGGTATTCCATATATTGTCGATTATTCCTGCATCAATATGGGTATAATGGTAAGGGCTAAGCGGCAGGTTCCCCGTCTGTTTCTCCACCCTCCCCTTTTTTCACCCAACGCGTGCGCCAGGCCAGTAACGTGACCGTGATTATCAGTGTGATTATCGAGATAATCTGGGCTTCGTGCAGGCCGAATAAAAAGGGCGTTCCTTCCCGGATGAAGTCAATACCAAAGCGCCATATGGAATACAGCGTCAGGTAAATCAGGAAGAGCGAGCCGTCCGGGCGGAAGCGCTTCCGCAGCAGGAGCAGCACGCCGAAGACTATCAGGTTATAAATAATTTCGTATATCTGGGTGGGATGTACGGGAACACCCATCGGGCCGAGAGTTGCCGGATTAGTGTAGATAATAGCCCAGGGCACATGTGTTTCTAAACCGTAGCAGCAGCCGTTTAAAGTACAGCCTACGCGCCCGACGGCCTGCGCCAGGATAATGCCGGGGGCCAGCACGTCCGCAAAGTGGCCGAAAGATATCTTCCGGAACCGGCTGTATATCCAGATACCCAGGGCCGCCCCGAGCACCGCCCCGTAGATAGCCAGCCCCGACCCGCCGATTATCGAACTCAAATTATTCCTGTAAAGATGCCAGTTATCGATAACGTGCAACAGACGCGCTCCGATAATCCCGAAAGGGATACCGACCAACGCGGCATTAAGAACCATATCAGTGGAANNTCCAGGTCAAGACGGTGATAACCGCCAGGGCCACCATAATACCGTACCAGGCCACTCTGACAGGCCCGATAGTAAATGCTATGGGACTAATAGAAATTTCAATCATATTACTATAATAATACCACTAAATAATTAACTTTTGATAAAAATTGTGTTATGTGGGTTTATGCAGTCTTTATTCTATCCCCACCCCGAGATTCTTCGGTCGTTACACTCCCTCAGAATGACATTGGGGAATTAAGAGCACAAGGCTTCCACAAAGGCCCTGGCATCAAAGGTTACCATATCGTCCAGTCCCTCGCCGACACCGATAAGCTGGATAGGGACTTTCAGTTCGTCACAGATGGCCAGCACAATGCCGCCCTTGGCCGTGCCGTCGAGCTTGGCGATGATTATGCCGGTGACGCCGACCGCCTCGGTAAAATACCTGGCCTGGGACAGCCCGTTCTGGCCGGTAGTGGCGTCCAGCACCAGAAGAACTTCGTGCGGGGCGGCGGCATCGAGCTTAGTAGCAACACGCCGGACTTTTTTTAGCTCCTCCATGAGATTGAACTTGGTGTGCAGCCGTCCGGCGGTATCGATAATCAGGTTATCCACACCGCGGCTCTTGGCCGCCTGGTAAGCGTCATAAACCACCGCGCCGGGGTCAGCGCCGGGCTGGTGGGCCACGACATCTACCCCCACCCTCTCAGCCTGCTTTTTAAGCTGGTCGATGGCCGCCGCGCGGAAGGTATCCGCTGCCGCCAGCAGGACGCTCTTACCGTCTTTTTTCATCTTATAAGCCAGCTTGGCGATGGAGGTGGTCTTGCCGCTGCCGTTGACGCCGACGACCAGATAAACCCTGGGGGGTGTGATATTTACATTAGCTGTACGGGCAGGAACATCCAGGATTTTTACCATTTCGTCCTGTAAAACGGCGCGCACTTTGCTGCCATCGAGCTTTTCTTCGGCGGCGCGTTTCTTGACAGCGTTAATGAGCTTTTCCGCGGTGGACATGCCGACATCTGCCGAGATAAGCACTTCTTCCAGCTCATCCCAGACCTCCCGGCCGATGGAGGCGCGGTCAAACAGGCCCATAGCTTTCCCAAACCATGTGTCATGGGTACGTTTGAGTACTTTCTGGAAAATGTTAATCGGATTTGCTCCCTCTGGAATCAGCGATGATTCAGGGCGTCTTGCACCCGTTGCAGTATGGCGTTTTCTTTGGCGATATGCAGATCAATGAGTTCACATATCTTTTTAAAGGCCGTGCCGATCTGGTTACAATATCGATTCAGCTCTTCCTGCCTCATTTTTTCAACAACCGCACTATTGGCTAGCGCTATCATGTCTTCAATCAGCTGCTGGATTTGGTGGTGATCTTCAAAGGGGTCTTCGAAGTAGGCATCACCGAAAAGCGATCTAAAAACGCGTTCGTCAATTTCGAGGTGATACCAGATAGCGTCCTTAAAGTCGTACAGCCCGTGGCGGTAGTTCCACAAGCGGTCCTTGGCCAAGGCCGGCTGTGCCGCCAAGTTTTCCGCTGTCTTTGTCATGGTTTCCATATAAGCCTTGATAGCCTCATGCTCCCCGATGAGCTCCTTCATTTCCTTGCTCATAGCGACCATAGCCATACTCCGACGGGATACTACACGTCTACTTTTATTATACGCCCATGATGCAAATAAAGCACAAGATAAACCTCTCCTCCTTACAAAGGGGAGAGGATGATAGTACAGACCAAAAATCACCGGTGCGGGTCTTTCCCTCCTTTGTGGAGAAGGACCAAGGGAGATTTTACCCGTCATTCCAGCGAAAGCGGGAATCCAGTGACGCGGGTAATGGTCTATTTTGGCGTAGATAGTACAGGCCGGGGCTACCTGGATCCCGATTTACATCGGGATGGTTTTTTAGGGGGGAGGGAGCAAAAACCCCATGTATCCCCCTTTACGAAAGGGAAAGAGGATCTGACACCCCTCTTCGCAGGCTACTTCGCTGGTGAAGGGAGTTATTCCTGATTTGATTAGTCTTTTGAAGGTTCGGAGATTTTATCCGGTGACAGGAGGCCACCCGACAGTATCATCCGCATGGCATTCTCGATAGTCATATCGGTGTCGATGATGTCTTCGGCGGCCAGCAGCACAAGGAACCCGGTCATCGGGTTGGGAGTATGCGGAATAAAGACAGGGACTTTCTGTTGTCCCTTGAAATCGATAGCTTTGCCGGTGACGAAACCAAGGGAGTACATGTCCACCTTGGGGAACTCTATGATTACCACCTTCTTGAAAGGTACTTGCCGAAGCCCGCGAAAGGCGTCCACAACCTGCTTGGCGGGGTTGTAAACATACTGGATAATAGGCACGCGTCTCATGAAAGAGTCGAGCCAGCGGACAATGCGCCGGCCAATGACATTGGTCGCTACCAAGCCAAGCAGGTAGATAAGTATTAAAACCGCTACCAGTCCCACTCCGGGCAGCGTACGGCCAATCAAGAGATTAATGGCGGGCTGGAAGATGCCATCGAGCGCTTCGAAAAGCCACCGGAATATGAGATAGGTCACCACCAGGGGGATAGCGGCAAGAAATCCAGCCAGGAACGCGTTCCTTGTATGCCGCATCCAGCCGCTGGCGGGTTTTTTCTTTGGTGTTTCCAATTCTTTTACTCCTTTTCCTAGAATATACTTTACCGCCTTCCCAGCGCAAGAGCAAGCGGGGTACAAAATCCCTCTCTCACTCTCCCCTTACGAAGGGGAGAGGATGAT
>PLLL01000111.1:6086-6238 GCA_003141235.1 Dehalococcoidia bacterium | reverse complement strand
TATGTCTGCTGAAAAACCAATCCAGAAAACAAAACATCAAAATATTATTTCGGAGCGCGCTAACAAGCTATCGCCCTCCGGTATACGCAAGTTCTTCGACCTGCTGGCATCCATCGAGGGGGTTATCTCCCTGGGCGTCGGCGAGCCGGATT
>PLLL01000111.1:0-6005 GCA_003141235.1 Dehalococcoidia bacterium | reverse complement strand
GTCGGCGTGAGCGAGGCGCTCGACCTGGCCATGCGGGCGATCGTGAATCCCAGCGATGAGGTCATTATGACCGACCCTCATTATGTGGCCTATGACTCCTGCGTTATTCTGGCCGGCGGCGTGCCCGTTAAGGTGCCGACTTATGAGGAAAGCGGCTTTGAAGTGGATGCCGCCGATATCGAGTCGAGGATTACCCCGAAAACCAGGGCTATTCTCATCGGCTATCCCTCCAATCCCACCGGCGCGGTCATGCCCCGCGAGAAGCTGGAAGCTATCGCCAAAGTTGCCCGGCGCCATAATATCATCGTTATTTCCGACGAGATTTACGCCCGGCTCAACTACGGCGCGGAGCATGTCTGCTTTGCGAGCCTTCCCGGCATGAGAGACAACACGATTTTACTGGGCGGCTTTTCCAAGGCCTATGCCATGACCGGCTGGCGCGTGGGCTACGCTTTAGCTCCGGTGGAAATCATCGCCGCTATGACCAAGATTCACCAGTACACGATAATGAGCGCCCCCACCATGGCCCAGGTGGCCGCCATCGAAGCTCTGAAAACCGGCGAGCCGGATGTGCTGGAGATGGTTGCGGATTACGACCGGCGGCGCAAGGTCATTGTGAAAGGGCTGTGCGATATCGGCCTGAGCTGCTTTGAGCCGAAGGGCGCTTTCTACGCTTTCCCGTCCATCACCTGCACGGGTATGACCTCGGAGGAATTTTCTGAAGGTCTCCTCAAGGAGGAGAAGGTGGCCGTCGTGCCCGGTTCCGCTTTCGGCAAGTGCGGGGAGGGTTACGTGCGCTGCTGCTACGCTACGTCAATGGCGGATATTGAGGAAGCTCTGAAGCGCATCGGGCGGTTTGTGAAAAAGTACCGGAAATAGATAATGAATGTCATTCCCGTGAAAACGAGAGTCCGGTTATTATCCAAGCACCCGTTGGACAAACGGAACAAATAGAATTAGAACCCCGATAGTTAATGCGGTCAAAGCAGAAACCATCACCGCGCCAGCCGAGATATCTTTTATATCCCTGACCAGGTTGTTATATTTACCGCCAGCCACTACATCGCCTAATCTCTCTACGGCAGTGTTCAAAACCTCTGCGGTTAATACCAGCCCGATGGAGAAAATAATGAGACCCCACTCTAGTTTAGAAAGACCGAGATATACCCCCATGGCAACTGTCAGACATAGCGCCACGCATTGAATTCTAAAATTCCGCTCTGACTTGAATGTCAGAAAAATACCTTTGAAGGCACATGCAAGTCTCTGTCCGAATCGCCTCATCATTACCTGCCGTATTAGTTTAAATCTTTACCCTAGTCCTATCCTCTTTTTGACCTCGGCCAGGGTCTTTTCCGCCAGGGGGCGCGCTTTATCCGCGCCGGATTTCAGAATCGCGTCTATATGGCCGGGGTCCGCCGTCAGTTCCTTATAGCGTTCCTGGAGCGGGCGCAGGCTTTCGATGACTACCTCGGCCAAAGCCTTTTTGAAGTCCCCATAGCCTTTGCCCTCGAACTTTGCTTCTATATCCTTTTTATTCTCGCCGGTTAGTGTCTGGTAGATAGTCAGGAGATTGTAAATACCGGGGCGTGTGGTATCGAAAATGACTGTGGTCTGCGAATCGGTAGTCGCTCGCATAATCTTTTTTCTGATAACGTCCGGCGTATCCAGCAGGCCGATGGCGTGGTTCGGCGCGTTTTCGCTCTTGCTCATTTTCTTTGTAGGATCGTCCAGCCCCATAATGCGCGCGCCGACTTCCGCGATAAGCGGCTCCGGCAGCACGAAGGTCTCGCCATAGATATTATTAAAGCGCTGGGCGGCATCGCGGGCCAGCTCGACGTGCTGTTTCTGGTCTTCACCCACCGGCACCACATCCGTCTTATAGAGAAGGATATCGGCGGCCATCAGCGCCGGATAATCGAAAAGCCCGGTGCTCACCGTTTCTTTCTGCTTGGCGGATTTTTCCTTGAACTGGGTCATACGCTGCATCCAGCCCATCGGGATAAAGCAGTTCATAATCCAGGCCAACTGGCTATGTTCGTGGATGTGGGACTGGAGAAAGACGATAGACTTATTTTCATCGATACCGGCGGCCAGATATAAACCGGTCAGTTCGCGGATTTTAGCTTTTAGAACCTTCGGGTCCTGCAGGACGGTGATGGCATGCAGGTCTACGATGCAAAATATATTATCATAATTGGCTTGCATCGATACCCAGCGTTTGATTGCCCCCAGGTAATTACCTATATGAATATTTCCCGTCGGTTGGATGCCGGAAAAGACACGCTTTTTCATGCGGAACCTTTCTAATACTACATTGTATCCGGGGCGTTCATGCCCATGAGGTTGAGCGTCCGGCCCAAGACGAGCCTGGCGGCCTTTACGAGCTTTAAGCGTGCCCCGGTCAGGGCTTTATCTTCCGTAACCACGCGGCAGTCCTTATAAAAAGCGTGGAAAACGGTAGCTAACTCCTGCGCGTAATAGGTGAGGTGGTGCGGCTCCAGAGTCAGGGCTATCGTCTCGATTATCTCCGGCAGGAGCAGCATCTTGCGTATCAGGGTTAGCTCCGGCTCGGTGGTTAAAAGTGATACATCCCCAATCTCGCTGTCCACGCCTCTCTCTTTAGCCAGCTTCAGGATACTGGCAATGCGCGCGTGGGCGTACTGGACATAGTAGACGGGATTATCCGCCGACTGCTTTTTAGCCAGCTCCATGTCGAAGTCCATCTGGGCATCGGCGGTGCGGGAGAGAAAGAAGAATCGGCAGGCATCGACGCCTACTTCTTCGACCAACTCCTTTAGCGTGATGATGTCCCCGCTGCGCTTGGAGATTTTCACCACCTCGTTGCCGCGCCGCAGGGTGACCATTTGCGAGATGATAACCGTGAACCGCGCCGGGTCGATGCCCAAAGCACTGACCACAGCCTTCATCCGGGAGACATGACCCTGGTGGTCAGCCCCCCAGATATCGATGACGCTGTCGAACTTGCGCTCGACGAATTTATTGTAATGGTAGGCGATATCGGTGGCGAAATAGGTGGGCGTGCCGTCCGTGCGCACAACTACATTGTCCTTGTCTTCGCCGAGGGCGGTAGAGACGAACCAGGTAGCGCCTTCTTTTTCGGAGATATAGCCGCCCCGCTTTAGTAATGCCATCGCGGTATCATACTGTTTATGGTCATAGAGGCTCTGCTCGCTGAACCAGACATCGAAGGTCACGCCTATCAGCTCCAGGTCGGCCTTAATCCGGGTGATCATTTTTTCCAGACCGATTTTCCCCAGCTGTATTTCCAGGTCTTTTATACCCGGTTTGGCGAGGTTTTTACCATGCTCGGCGAGAATTTCTTTCGCCAGATCGACCATGTACTCGCCGACATAGCCATCGGCGGGCATTTCAACTTCTTTTCCCAGTGCTTGCTGATAGCGGGCATACAGCGAGCGGCGGAAAGTGGCTATTTGGTTGCCGGCATCATTGATATAATATTCCTTTTCTACTTTAAAGCCGGCGGAGGCGAGGATGTTAGCCAGGGCGCTGCCCAGGATGGCGCCCCGCCCGTGACCAACATGAAGAGGCCCGGTGGGGTTAACGCTGACGAACTCTATCTGTACCCGCTTGCCCTTACCTAAATCAATATCGGCGCAGGCGTCTCCCCGCGCCAGGATTGAGTCCACCTGCCGCATCAACCAATCGCTTTTCAGGGTGAAGTTGATGAAGCCCGGCGGCGCCACGGTGACGCTTTGGATTTCTTCCGAAGGTTTAATAAATGCCGCGATTTCTTTAGCTATAGCCATGGGGCTGGTGCCGACAGCCCGCGCCAGCTTCAGGGAGACGCTGGAAGCGTAATCACCATACTCGGCCTTTTGCGGCCTCTCGATGATGATATCCGGCAGCGTCACCTCCGGCAGCTTGCCGGCTTTTTGCGCTTCGGCGGCGGCTTTTTGAATCAGTTCGGCGATTGTTTGTTTGAGCATCGATGTTTTAGTTCCAGTCTATTAAGAAAAGGTACGGAAAAATTATAGCATAACTCACCCACCGTGTCATGCTGGGCGCAACGTGGCTTATACAAAATCCCCCTGTGTCCCCCTTTACGAAAGGGGGAGCGATGGACTTAGGGCGGAGGGATAAGGGGTACGCCAACAGCTTCTCCCTTTGAAAAAGGGAGATTGAGAGGGATTTTGAACAGGGGGAGGAAAAAGAGGGAGGGGCGAAAGTGCCCCTCTTGAATATCTTTAAAACAAAGGCATAATTTAATAAATGCAATTCAAAATAATTTCTTAATAAATCGATATGATATAATGCTATTACATACACATCATACAACTAACAATTATATTAAAAAGATATATATGATTACTATAAAATTAGGTGTATCGCCATGGACAATAATAGGTGCAATTGCAGCCGCGGGTAGCTTAGTGCTGTTATTGAGGGGAATAATATGGAATTGGTTTCTAAGCCGTAAGCCATTCAATTTAAAATATTGCTTATGCGATGGCAAACAGAATATGAGAACTGATGTTGAAATTATCTCTGGGGCGGCTATACCGCATAATTGCCAGTGGAATACTAATAAACATCCAATTATTATCAAACCAGACAAGGATTACACAATATTCTTGGAATTGAGACCAAGAAAATCTTGCACTATCACCGGAGTTGAATTGTTTTTTCAAAACGGTAATTTTAATGACAAGCCGACGGTAGACGAATTACAGGATATTAATCCCCAATCTCAAGGCATATCCAAACCTTCAGCGAAAAGGGATGGTCGCGTTGCACTTTATTATGCGCATACAGGTTTACATACGAATCGTGGCGGAAAAGCCGTAGACCTTTTTGCACTCTGTAAAACGAAAAATATCTGGAAAGGTTATTTAAGCATGCGTCTTGATATAGAAGGTTTATCTGTATGCCATATTCATATTCCTTGTGAAGTAGTTAACGATTAGTTACAAGATGCACTTTCTTGAGAGGGGCTATGCCCCCCTCTGCATTTCCCCTTCCCTTAAGACTCCCGGAAAAACTTCTAAAAATATTTGATAAACCCCTAAGAAAAATGCTATTTTTCTTGCTTGACAATTGTTTTTGTAGGTAGTATATTTAAAGGACATGAGGAAAATAGACACATAAGACAACCAGCAAGGTGAATAGCCAGGCATGACGGCTTGGTGAGTATCACCAAGCCGTTTTCTTATGCGTCTCGAACCTTAAAAACTGAATACTTAGTATATCTAATATCAGACCTGAAGCAGATCAAGCGTTAAGGGCATACGGTGAATGCCTTGGCATCAAGGGCCGATGAAGGGCGTGGCAAGACTGCGATAAGCCTCGGTTTGCTGTCTAGCAAGCTTAACCGGGGATACCCGAATGGGGCAACCCATCCTTCCTAAAGAGGGATACCCCCGGCTGAACACATAGGCCGGGTGGAGGTAAGCGGGGGAAGTGAAACATCTCAGTACCCCGAGGAAAATAGAAAGACATTTAATTCCCCTAGTAGTGGCGAACGAACGGGGATGAGCCTAAACCTGGTAGACCTAACGGCGTCAGGGCCTATGTTTACCGGGTGTCGTAAGGCAGATATGACCAAACCTGAAATAGGTCGAGGAGTCAAAAACCGAACCCAAGTTAAAGGTCCCTGGAAAGGGCCACCGTAGAGGGTGATAGTCCCGTAAGCGAAAGGGGTAGGCTCCTTAATCTGTCCTTGAGTACCACGGGACACGAGAAACCTTGTGGGAAGCTACCCTGACCACGGGGTAAGGCTAAATACCCTTGATGACCGATAGTGAACTAGTACCGTGAGGGAAAGGTGAAAAGTACCCTGAACAGGGGAGTGAAATAGTACCTGAAACCGTTCGCTTACAACCTGTCGGAGTTCCGCTTAGGCGGAATGACGGCGTGCCTTTTGCATAATGAGCCTACGAGTTACTCCTCACTAGCGAGGTTAAGACTTTAAGAGTTGGAGCCGAAGCGAAAGCGAGTCTGAAAAGGGCGTAAAGTTAGTGGGG
>PLLL01000106.1 GCA_003141235.1 Dehalococcoidia bacterium | reverse complement strand
GGGCTTAAAGTGGCCAAGCACGGCAACCGCGCCGCCACCAGCCAATGCGGCGCCGCCGATGTACTGGAGGCGCTGGGGGTGAAAATCAGTCTCAGTCCCGAAAGCGTTGCCGAGTGCGTGGAGAAAGCGGGTATCGGCTTCATGTTTGCCCAGACCTATCATCCAGCGATGAAGTACGCCGGGCCGGTACGTAAAGAAATCGGCATCCGCACCGTGTTCAACATCCTCGGGCCGCTGACTAATCCGGCGAGAGTTGAACACATGCTGCTCGGCGTGGCCAGTGAAGAACTCGGCGAAATAATCGCCGCCGTCCTCTACCGCCTGGGCGTAAAACATGCGCTGGTGGTGCACGGCCTTGACGGCCTCGATGAAATATCGATAAGCGGTAAGTCGCTGGTCTGGGACGTTACTGATAAAAAACTCTCGCCTCCTTATGAAATATCTCCTGAGAGCTTTGGTTTCAAGAAAGCGAACATAGCTGATATAAAGGGCGGCACACCGGCGGAAAATGCCGCGGCACTGCGCCGTATTCTCGACGGCGCTAAAAGCGCCCTGCGCGATGCCGTCGTAATCAATGCCGCCGCCGCGCTTGTCGCCGGTGATGTTACCACTGACTTTAAAGAGGCGGCGCGCCTGGCCGGGGAGTCTATCGATAGCGGCCGGGCGATAAAAGTACTCTCCAAATTCATTGAGGTAAGCCAGAGTTTGAAATAATATGCCAAAAACGATACTGGATAAAATCGTGGCGGATAAAAAGCGGGACGTCGCGCAGCAAAAGCGGAGCGTGCCTCTCGCCTCTTTAAAAGAGCGTATTGCCCGGCATAAACCGCTCGATTTTAAGGGCGCGCTCCGAGGCAACGACCTGAAGCTCATCGCCGAGATAAAGAAGGCTTCACCTTCCAAAGGTTTGCTCTGCCCCGATTTCAAACCGGTCGAGATGGCGCAAATTTACGCGCAGAACGGCGCCGCGGCTATTTCGGTTTTGACCGAAGTCAACTATTTCCAGGGCAGCCTCGAATACCTGGCGGCCATCAGAGAAAAAGTTAACCTGCCCCTGCTGCGTAAGGATTTTATCTTCGACGAATATCAGATCTATGAAACCGCCGTCTATGGCGCCGACGCCCTGCTGCTGATAGCGGGCATCCTCAGCCCGAAGCAACTGGCTAAGCTGATCGAGCTCAGTCACAGTCTGGGACTGGCCTGCCTGGTGGAAGTGCATGATGAAGCTGAGGTAGAGAAGGCACTTCAAAGCGGGGCGGAAATCATCGGCATCAATAACCGCGACCTGAAGACTTTTAAAACAGACATCGAAACCACCCGCCGCCTGCGCGCTCTTGTGCCCCGTGGTAAAATAGTAGTCAGCGAGAGCGGCATCAGTAGCCATGAGGATATGAAAAGGCTTAAAATGTGGGGTGTCGATGCGGCGCTGATAGGAGAGGCGTTAGTAACGTCTAAAGATATTGCATCCAGGATTAAGGAAATGCTGGCATGACCAAGGTTAAAATTTGCGGTATCAAGACTCCAGAGCATGCCCTTACTGCGGCTGAAGCGGGGGCTGACTTCATCGGGCTGGTATTTACCCAAAGTCCGCGCCAGATAACACCCGGCCAGGCCAATAAAATCGTGGCTGCAATAAAGCAGAATCAGAAAGATGTCCCGGAGATTGTCGGCGTCTTTGTTAATACGCCGGCCTACGTTGTAAACAGGATTGCCGAGTTCTGCCACCTGGATTATGTGCAGCTAAGCGGTGATGAAACCATGGATTACTTCAAGGAGCTGACGCCGCCCGTATTCAAAGTCATGAAGATAAGCCGGCTTCATAAACCCGAACAGTTGTGCCAGGACCTGGCAGCCTGGAGTAAGGTTCTCTCCAAACAAAAACACATCTTTCTTCTTGATACTTACGATAGTGAAAGACACGGCGGCACCGGCCAGCAGATGGACTGGGATATAGCGAAGCCGATAGCCGAAAAGTTTCAGGTAATCATCGCCGGTGGGCTGAATGCGGAAAATGTGTCCGAGGTTGTAAATAAAGTAAAACCGTGGGGAGTGGATGTCTCCTCCGGGGTGGAAACCAATGGTGAAAAAGATATGAATAAAATAAAAGCTTTTGTTAAAGCCGTGAGGGACGCCGATGGTGATAATAAGTATCAAGGAGCAAATGGCAAGTAACAAGGAAGTAAGTAAGGGACAAGGGTATTACCCCCTCACCACATTCGCTTCGCTCAGTGCAGGCTTAATCCTCTCCCTGGATTACACCCTCACCCTACCCTCTCCCATCAAGGGAGAGGGAGATATGGAAAAGGCGATTATCATGGGGGAGAGGAAACTGAAAAAGGAATTACAGGATATTTTTTATGGAAAATAGAGCAATGCCGGATAAGAAAGGCTATTTTGGGGAATACGGCGGCAAATTCGTGCCGGAGACGCTGATGCCGGCGCTGGACGAACTGGAAAAAGCCTATACCGAAGCCCTGGACGATGCAGCTTTTCACGAGGAGTTTAAAATCCTCTGCCGCGACTATATCGGGCGTCCTACGCCGCTCTACTGCGCCCGGCAGCTAACGGCCAAAATGGGCGGGGCGACCATTCTACTAAAGCGTGAAGACCTGGCCCATACCGGCGCCCATAAGATAAATAACGCCCTGGGGCAAGGGCTGCTCGCCAAACGCATGGGCAAGAAACGCATCATCGCCGAGACCGGAGCCGGTCAGCACGGTGTGGCCGTAGCTACCGTTTGCGCTATGCTGGGACTTGAGTGTATCGTCTACATGGGGTCGAAGGACATAAAGAGACAGGCCTCTAATGTGAACCGTATGAAGCTCACCGGCGCCGAGGTTCGCCCGGTTAACTCGGGCAGCCGCACCCTTAAAGACGCGATTAATGAGGCCATCCGAGACTGGGTGAGCAACGTGGAAACTACCCATTATCTGCTCGGTTCGGTGGTCGGGCCGCACGCTTATCCCATGATCGTGCGGGACTTCCAGGCGATAATCGGGAGGGAAGCCATCGAGCAGATGCTACGACAATATTTGCGTCTGCCTGATTATCTGGTAGCCTGTGTCGGCGGCGGGAGCAACAGCATCGGTCTGTTCCACGCTTTCTACGATGAAAAAGAAGTAAAATTTATCGGCGTCGAGGCAGCCGGTCAGGGACTGGACACCGATAAACATTCGGCCACCCTGGCTAAAGGCAAGACCGGCGTCCTGCACGGGACGAAGTCCTATCTCCTGGAGGACAAGAACGGCCAGATAAGCGAGACGCACAGCATCGCCCCGGGGCTGGATTATCCGGGGGTGGGGCCGGAGCACAGCTTTTATAAAGACAGCGGGCGCGCGACTTACGTGTCCGTGAACGATGCCCAGGCACTGGAAGGTTTTAAACTCCTGTGCGAAACGGAAGGCATCATCCCGGCGCTCGAATCTTCTCATGCCGTTTATTACGCCGCCCATATGGCCGCCGACCTTTCACCGGATAAAATCATCATCGTCAATCTATCCGGGCGGGGTGATAAAGACCTTGATATCGTTAATAGGGCTTTGAAAATATGAACACAAGCATTTCACCCTCACCTGTATCCTCTCCCATCAAGGGAGAGGAGTATTTGGAAGGGCGATATCCAGGGGATTGAAATCATGAGCCGTATTGAATCTGTCTTCAAAAAGGGACATAAAGCGCTGATAGGCTACATCACCGCAGGCTATCCGGACATTAAAGCCACGCCCCGTATTGCCGCGGCGCTGGCAGAGAGCGGCTGCGATATCATCGAACTGGGCATCCCCTTTTCCGACCCACTGGCCGACGGCGCTACCATCCAGAAGGCAAGCTTCGAAGCTTTACAGCGCGGCGTGACCCCCCGGATTTGTTTGGACATAGCTCACAAAATAAGCAGCAAAGTTTCTGTGCCGCTGGCCTTTATGAGCTACTATAACCCGATACTCAACTTCGGGTTGGAGGCTTTCTGTACCCACTGTCAGAAATCCGGCATCAGCGGGCTCATCGTCCCGGATTTAACCCCGGACGAGGGCCAGGAGCTGGAAAATATTTCGAAAACTCATGACCTCGACCTTATCTACTTTTTAGCGCCCACCAGTACCGCCGCACGTATAGAAGAGGTTGCGGCCAGAGCGCGGGGGTTTATCTACATGGTCTCGCTTACGGGGGTCACCGGCGCCAGAAAGAGCCTGCCGCCGGAACTGGAAAGCTTTGTGAAAAGGGTCAGGCAAAAGGCGCAACAGCCATTATGCGTGGGTTTCGGTATTTCTACCCCGGAACAGGCAAAGCGCGTCGCCGCCACAGCCGACGGCGTTATCGTGGGCAGCCGACTGATTCAACTCATCGATGAAGATGCCACACTATCGTCTTTAAGAGCCTTCATCTCCATCTTGCGTAAAGCTCTTGATTCATGCGAAAATAACCGGTAGGCGAAGCCTATTTAAAGCTTGTACCTGCCGTCACATAAGCTAATAATTACAATTAACGATAAAAAGGGAGGAAAATGGAAAAGACTAAATTCTTACTCGATGAAAAACAGATGCCAACCCGCTGGTACAATATCCAGCCCGACCTGCCGAAGCCTCTGCCGCCCTATCTGCACCCGGGCACCAAGCAACCCCTGGGACCGGCGGACCTGGCGCCTCTTTTCCCTATGGAGCTGATTAAGCAGGAAGTCAGCCAGGAACGGTATATCGACATCCCGGAAGAAGTACAGGAAATCTACCACCTGTGGAGGCCGACGACACTTTACCGGGCGCACCGGCTGGAGAAATTCCTGGGCACACCGGCCAAGATTTACTACAAATATGAAGGGTCAAGCCCGCCGGGAAGCCATAAACCCAATACGGCCGTAGCCCAAGCGTATTACAATAAAAAAGAAGGCATCAAGCGCATAACCACCGAGACAGGAGCCGGCCAGTGGGGAAGCTCGCTCGCCTTTGCCTGCAAGCTCTTCGACATCGAATGCAAGGTCTACATGGTCAAGGTAAGCTATAACCAAAAACCTTACCGCCGCCTGATGATGGAAACCTGGGGCGCCAAGTGCGTAGCCAGTCCCAGCAGCGATACAAAAACAGGCCGCGATATGCTCGCTAAAGACCCAAATAATAACGGAAGCCTCGGGTTTGCTATCAGCGAAGCCGTCGAAGATTGCGTCACCAGCAAGGTACCCACGCATTATTCTCTCGGAAGCGTGCTGAACCATGTCCTGATGCACCAGACCGTCATCGGCCAG
>PLLL01000016.1 GCA_003141235.1 Dehalococcoidia bacterium | reverse complement strand
GCATCATTATCATGACCAGCAATATCGGTGCCGAAGAAATCAAGAAAACTACTGTCGGTTTCGCGCAGCGCTCTGACGAGGTGAAATCTAGGGAGCAGACTTACCAAGCAATGAAAGACAAACTTCTTAAAGAGCTAAAGAAACCGGAGAACCATTTCCGTCCCGAGTTTTTAAACCGCATGGACGATATGATCGTCTTCCATTCCCTCACCAAGGAACAGATACGCCAGATAGTCGACCTGATGCTGATGAGCGTCAGCAAGCAGCTTACGGAGAAAGGCATCTCCCTGCGTGTCACCGATGCTGTCAAAGATTATCTTGGTGAGAAGGGGTATAGCGAAGAATACGGGGCGCGCCCGCTGCGCCGCGTTATCCAGAACCTGATCGAGGACAAGCTCTCGGAAGACCTCCTGCGCAGTAAATTCCACACCGGCGATACTATCGTAGTCGACCTGGAAGGCGAGGAAATCGTCGTTCGTTTGGCGGCGGAGGCCGTGGGGGCTTTAAGCGCCGAAAACAAATAGTGACATAAACAAAAGACTTTAGTATAATAGGGCGGTGGGAATTCAAAGAGATGAATCCACCGCCTTTTTTGTTATCCCGGGACAACCGGAAAGGAGCTTGAAAAGTGGCCAGAGAGACTGTTGAAGTCCCTATCACCGGTAAGATTATCAGCGTGAACGTTAAAGCAGGCGACACGGTCAAAGAAGATGATGTGCTCTGCGTACTGGAATCAATGAAAATGGAGAACCCGCTAGTAGCGACCGTCGGCGGCACTGTAGTGGAAGTCGGGGTAAAAGTCGACCAGGTGGTAAAACCCGGCGATACGGTGGCCGTCATCGAGTATTAAAGATTCAATAACATGATTATCAAAGCCTTATTATTTTCTGTAGTTTCCTTCGTTGTTACGATGGCCGTGGGCTTCTTTGTCGCTGCTATCATCAAGGCCATCGGTACTTTATTGAAGGGCAAAAGCGAAACCGCCACTAAAAGTACGAAATAACAGTTGCCGGGAAGGATTATAATCCATGCAAATATGGGATTTTTTCCAGGGCATTCATACCTTATTCCTGGTAGATCCGTCGCTCGCCTTCGCGAGAATATTCCTTATCATTCTGGGGTTTGTATTCATCTACTTCGGCTATAAGGGGACACTGGAACCTCTTTTGATGGTGCCGATGGGCATAGCCATGGTGTCGGTGAACGCCGGACTGATGGTCTTCGAAGCCGGTAATATCGGCACGCTCTTCGTGCATCCCCTGTCGAACAACCTCGAAGAGCTGATGAACTACCTCCAGATAGATTTTCTCCAGCCGGTCTACACTTTTATGTTCAGCAACGGCTTAATCGCCTGCCTGGTTTTTATGGGTATCGGCGCGATAACCGAAATCGATTACCTCATCGCCCAGCCGTTTTCCAGCCTTTTCCTGGCGGTATTTGCCGAGTTCGGCACTATATTCACCCTGCCCATCGCCATGGCCTGGGGGCTGACGGCTAAAGAGTCGGCGGCTATCTCTCTCGTGGGCGGGGCCGACGGCCCGATGGTGCTGTTCGGTTCGCTGATGATGGCTAAAAACCTCTTCGTGCCCATCACCGTGGTCGCCTATCTTTACCTGAGCGTCTGCTACGCGGGCTATCCCCTTTTAGCCAGGCTCGTCCCGAAGAAGCTGAGAGGGATTGAGATGAACTGGCGCGATGTCCCGCGGGTGTCCAAGAGCGCCAAGTTCGGCTTTTCCGTGATTATCTGCGGCATTCTCTGCCTGCTCTTCCCGGTGGCGGCGCCGCTTTTCGCCAGTTTCTTCGTCGGTCTGGCGGTAAAAGAGGCCGGCATCACCCGGTATATCGAGTTTATTTCCGGGCCGGTACTTTACGGCTCGACATTTTTCCTGGCTTTTACCCTCGGCTCGCTGCTGGGGGCGGATATCATCATGGACCCGGTGGTGCTAAAGCTGCTGGTGCTGGGCATGCTGGCGCTGACGCTTTCCGGCCTGGGCGGCCTGGCGGGAGGACTGATTTACCACAAGATAAGCAAGAAACCGTTTAATCCTCTGATAGGCCTTGCCGCTGTGTCCTGCGTCCCCTCGACGGCTAAAGTGGTGCAGAAGTGCGCCTACCAGGCGAATAAGAAGTGCATGATTCTGCCCTTTGCCATGGGGCCGAACGTGGCGGGCGTGATTACCACCGCTATCGTGACGGGCATTTATATCAGCGGGATTAAGTTTTTGGGGTAAAAAGGGTGAAACCCTAAATCCTAAATTCTACACTCTGAACAGGTTTCCGTATTCGTTTTTCGTTTATTGTTAAAATATTATTTTTTTAATTTTACGAGTGATTCGAATATTTTCACGCCTGATTCGTTTTGATTCGTTTTTTAAATTACGCTGGATTCGTTTTATGATGCGTTATTCGTTATATGTTAAGTATCACTGTTACCTCTTAAATCCCTCTCTTTAATAAGAGTTTTTTAAGGATAGCGAGGTCAGGGCTACCCAACAGTTAAATACCCGCTAACTATAATCTAAAAACGGTTATCTGGCAATAGATAAATGTCGCGGGGAACTGCGCGATGGGGAAAAGAGCTGGACTAATTCTCCCTTAGTCCCTCCCCGTATCGAGTACGGGGTATGCTTTCGTCGGGATGGTAATGGTCAAATCCTTCATTCTAAACGGGTTTTATTTATTTTCTTTTTGCTTTAGTTTTTCTTTTCTTTCATTAACCCATTCAATATATTTCAAAGTGTTATCAACGTATATTCTTGGAGCTCCGGAAACATTATTATATAACTTAGTTACTGAATCTAGGAGTTCTTTCTCTTTTTCAGGAACAGGAGTGAAATCTACTACATAATGCGTAATTTTCCCAGACTTCATAGGAACTGGATATTTGAAAATAAAAAAATCCTCAAACTTTTCAATATCATTTGATTGTATTAGATGTTGTTCTACAGTATGATGCACTATCACACCGTATAATAAGAGTTCATTCTGTAATTCATAAGCAGCTATAAGAGGTTTACCAAAATATATAGATTTGCCTAAGACAGCGGTCATTTTTCCGTAGGCAATAGCACCTTTGATGGGAATTCCAGACTTAATTGCTTGAGAAGTAATTATAGCTACGCTTGAAAATAGCTTGTATGCTGAACCTAAAGAACCGTCATAGGAAACAAGAATGGTAGAATCAGAAAATGACACAGGTGAAATAAACTGAGAGGATGACACGGGGACATGTGTTTCAGCTAATTTTATAGGTTCTTCTTTAACAAATAAAATAACTTTACGTATTTTTTCAAATATATTTATCAATTCTTCCGTGGTTCTGTTAAGTACCATATCTTTAAATCCCATAATATCTAGAAAAGCTACATAACGTTCACATGTAGGTTCCCAATTCTCTATTTTCTCTGCCATATAATTAAACCTCACGCTTAATAGTTGGCTAATTATATAATGGGTGAGTGGGAGAAACAAAATCCCCCTTGTATTCCCCCTTTTTCAAAGTGGGAAAGGGATACAGGGCGGGGGGGAGAAGGGGGAGTGAACGTTCAAAATCCGCCTCTGTCCTCCTTTACGAAAGGAGGACGAACCTTGAGTTAGAAAACGATTTTCTGAAAAGAATAATAACATCGTCCCCCTTTATAAAGGGAGAGCGAGAGGGATTTTGCCGCTAATGATAAGGGCAAGCTTGGGTGGGAAAAAATATCATTGAGGGGTGGGGGGATAAGGGAAACCCTACACTCTTTCTATCTTCGCGAAGCTCACCAGGAAGCGCTTTACCCCCGCCCCTTCAAAGGCTACCGTCACCTCGGCGTCATGGCCCTTTTTCTGGTAGCTCACGACAACTCCTTCCCCGAACACCCCGTGTTTAACGTGCTCGCCGGCCTTGAACTCGGGTAAATCTACCGGTATTAGCGGCTCCTGTCTCTTTTCCATCGCTGTCGCCAGTCCGGCGCCGCTTTCTTCCGTGCTGTTCTTGGCAATCAACTGGGATGGGATGTCCCTGAGAAAGCGCGAGGGACGGTTGACGGTGCTGGCGCCCATCAGGTGGCGGCGGAAGGCCCGCACCAGGTAAATGCGCTTCCCGGCCCGCGTGATGCCCACATAGCAGAGCCGCCGCTCCTCTTCAAGCTGGGTGGGGTCGTCAATGGACTTAAAGTGCGGCAGGATACCATCCTCCATGCCGACGATGAACACCACCGGGAACTCCAGCCCCTTGGCCTGGTGCAGGGTAATGAGGGTGACGGTATCGCTTTTTTCCACAAGGCTGTCGACGTCCGAGACCAGCGCCACGCTTTCAAGGAAAGCGGACAGCCCCTCCTGCGGCGAAAGGTCGCGGTAGTCCTGCGCCACGCCGCGCAGCTCCAGGGTGTTCTCCCAGCGCTCTTCGCCGTCCGGCATAGCCTCCAGATATTTTTTGTAGCCGATATTTTCAATTAAAAGGTCGAACAGTTCGACCGTGTTCAAATCCTGTTTTTTCCCGATTAAATTCTCCAGCATGACAGCGAAGCCGGTCAGCGCTTTAACTGTCCGCGCGGTGAAGGGTAATGCGGCGCTGGTGTCTTTCGATTCCGCCAACAACTGTAACGCGCGGTACTCGGTGACGCCCTGCGCCCCGGCCCAGCGGGAAAGCTCGTCCAGGCTCTGCTGACCGATACCGCGCTGGGGGACATTAATAATGCGCAGGAGGCTGACGGAGTCGAGGGGATTCTGGATAAGCCGCAGATAAGCGACGACGTCCTTGACCTCGCGGCGTTCATAAAAGCGCGTGCCCGCCACCAGCTTATAGGGCGTCCCGTAGCGGATAAAAGCCTCTTCCAGGACGCGCGACTGGGCGTTGGTGCGATACATTACAGCGCAGTCGCCGGGCTTGACCTCGCCCCGGCGCACCAGGTTATCGATTTCGTTAACGACATACTGCGCCTCTTCCTGCTCGGTATAGGTCTCGATGACGGAGACAGGAAAGCCCACCTCGTTTTCCGTCCAGAGGCCTTTCTCCTTGCGCTGCCGGTTGGCCGAGATGACGCCGGAAGCCGCCTCAAGGATGAGCTTGGTAGAGCGATAGTTCTGCTCCAGCAGCACGACTTTAGCATCGGGGAAGTCTTTCTCGAAATTTAAAATATTGCGCACATCGGCGGAGCGCCAGGAGTAAATCGACTGGTCGGGGTCGCCGACGACGCAGATATTGCGGTATTTCCCGGCCAGCTGCTTGATGAGCTCGTATTGGACGAGGTTAGTATCCTGGAACTCGTCCACCTGGACGTGCAGATAGCGGGACTGGTAGCGCAAGAGCGTTTCCGGGCTTTTACGGAAAAGCTCTACCACCTTACCCAGCAGGTCGTCGAAGTCCAAAGCGCTGCTGGCGGTAATAAGTTTTTCATAGCGTTCGTAAACGCGCTGGGTTATCTCTTCGAAATAGCTGCGGCCTTTACGTGAGAAATCGGACGGCGTCAGCATCTGGCTCTTGGCATTGGAAATGACCGATTGCAGCGCTCTAGGGGCATACTGCTTGGGGTCGAGCCCAAGCTGCTGGAGGCTTTTTTTAAGCAGGCTTATCTGGTCGTCGTCGTCATAAATAACAAACTTGGGGTCGATGCCGATGGCCTGTCCATCGCGCCTTAAAATGCGGGCGCAGATAGCGTGAAAGGTGCCGAGCGTGAGGTTTTTGACCTGTTCGCCGACGAGCGCATTGAGCCGCGATTCCATCTCGCGGGCGGCTTTATTGGTGAAGGTCACAGCGAGGATGTTGTGGGGTTTAATGCCGACCACCCGCATGAGGTAAGCGACGCGGTGGGTAATGACGCGGGTCTTGCCGCTGCCCGGCCCGGCCAGGATAAGCACGGGGCCGTTAATAGCTTCGACGGCTTCTTTTTGAGCGGGATTGAGTTCGGCGAGGATGTCTTTCATACCCGAATTATAACATTTAAAAGGGAGAAGGGAGAAGGGAATAGGGTTAAGGGGAAATCAAAAGTCAAAGGTCAAAAGTCAAAACCACAGATTAAAAGTAAAAAATAGGGTTACAACCTCAATGCTGCGAAGATATTTTTAATGTACCTGAATTATAACATTTATAGCGGGAGGGAGAGAAAGGGGAAAGTAACGATAATTATGGACAGCTCTAACAGCGGTCCCTTATATATGCCTTAGATTTTTAAATCACATTCAGAATCAACCGCAAGTAGTTATAGCTTTGTAGAAATCATTGAAGCATTTACACCTGCCATTTTCTTTAGCGGCATCAAAGTCACTAGAATCAATTTTACTGCAAATACTTTCAATTTCATCTTGTTTTTTCTTGTAGCCACGCCCACAGAGTTGAAATATGCTATTAATTTGGTCAGAAGGTTTATAAAAGTCTTTCTGTGGATCACAAGCCACTAAATCAATTCCTAATTTTTGCTTGATATACTCTACAGTCAATATAGGATCGATCTTTCGAAATAAATTACACATACCAAGAAACCAAGCTTCTATCTCCATAATAGCAAAATATAATTTAATTCTATCGGAATACGTCATAGCCCTTACAGTATATTCATGGCTTTGAATTATCATATTAGAGATTCGGTCGTTTATTACTCCATGTGCACGTTTTGCATATAAAGCAGAGTGCATGTCTCTTAAACCAATGATTCTCTCATAGCCTTTATTTTCAATTAGATCTTTCTCTTTTTCTTTTATAGAGCTCATCACTCGTTCATCGCCATGAACATCTAAGATTAAAAAATGTGTGTCTGCATATGGATTTGGATATTGATAAGAAACAGGAGATATTTTATGAGCTAATAGTTCATGACACTCGAAACTTATCTTTGATAGGTCTAATACTTTCAATAAAAAGTTACGAATGAAAATGAGTTCTGTTTGTCCCTCGGTAAATATGGCGATTCTTTTCAATTCTGGCGGTTGCCTTTTAAGTAATATCCACTTGAGAAGAAATCAAAGTTATTGAGTCCTGTCAACTCAAAATCTTTGAAAAGTTGCGGGGAGTTTCGCCGATTATAAATTTTGCTTTTACCACCAATACGTTGTACAACTAACCAATACTCTAGGGGAACGCTATTCATAATAAAACGGTCATTCGTGGCCATAATCAACTGTACCGACGAATTTTTGGCTCTTTCGATTAATAGTTTAACTAATGCTGAGGAACGTTCGAAATCTAATCCTTCACCTATATCATCAATTAAGATGCAACTTGGAGTAGAAGTAAATAAAGAATAATGAATTTGAATCATTAGCGACAGGGCTCTAAACATACCTTGCGACATATCTAATTGGTCTGTCTTACAATCAAGATCGGTTTCTTTTACATAGAGAACTACTGGCTCAGTAGGTAATTCAGCCTGTAAAATTAAGCTTTCAGGAGCATTAATTCCTATTTCATCTAATGAATAACCAATGGAATTCATATCATTCATAATTGCATTTGTAAACTCTTCAGAATACTTTTCCCGTCCTTCCCTGAACATAGCAATAACAAGATCAGTATCTCTAGGATTCAATGATGGCTGTTCAGCTTTGTTTTTAATAAATACTGCTAAATGTTCTTTGCCAAGTTGAGTTCCAAAGCGATAGTATCTCACACATCTTGACCAATTATACAAATCTTCCAAAAAAGGATGCTGGATTGTATCCCTTCTTGCTACAGATGCTAATTCTCTTGGGGGAGTCTGAAAATTAATCGTATCCTTTTTCTCAGCGTAGTATATTTCCCCGATACCTTCCTTTCCTCGTGTTAATTTTTTTTCAGAATCAATAATGAGTTCTTCCTTAACAACAGAACTGTTTTCATAATGCAGATAATAATTTATCTTTTGCCCTTTATTATCAAACTTAACTTTATAGTTCCCAGTAATAAAAATGGCTCTTTCACCTGATAATAAACTGGCTAAACTGTTTATAATACTAAGAGTTTTTGATTTACCTGTAGCATTTTTCCCTACAATAAGATTAATATTACCCAGTGTACAACCTTCTAACTTCCAGAGTTTTGGCGTTCCTTCATATTGAGTATATTCAATTGACTTTAGAAACATCTTACTCCCCCCTTCGGGTAATTCCTGTCTCCATTTTTCTTTCTTCAATGCACATGGTATTACATAAACATAAAATTAGCAAGCTATCCCTTTACGAAAAGGTAAACTTAATATCTCTCCCACTGGCATCAAACCCCGATACGCGGTAAAATACATCGATTTTACAAAAACGTTTTGACGTTTTGACGTTATGATGTTATAATAACATCATTCATGGAGGTGCTATTATGACTAACCCAACAAAACGCACTACTATCTATCTAGACCCTGATTTGCATAAAGCGCTGCGCTTGAAATCTATCGATTCGTCTAAGTCCGTATCCGAGCTTGTCAATGAAGCAGTAAGAGAAGCACTGGCGGAGGACGCGGAAGACCTGGCAGCCTTTGAGGAACGCAAGGATGAAATCCCTATTCCCTTTGAAGAAATGGTAAAGAGGCTCAAGCTAGATGGCCTTATATAAAATCCTTTTGATGCCGTCTATAGACAAAGATTTGAGACGAATCCCAAAAACAGAACAAATTAAAATTTTTAAGCGTATAGAAGCATTGGCTGTCAATCCTCGGCCGCCTGGCTACGAAAAGCTGACCGATCAAAATAAATACCGAATCCGCCAGGGAGACTACCGAATTATTTACACAGTTAAAGACGAAGAGCTTATTGTCTGGGTAGTAAAAATTGGCCACCGCAAAGACATTTACAGGGTAAGCGAAGACAAAACAAAATATGCGGCAAACCATCCGAAAAAGCGTAGTTTATAGTTCCTGGCGGCTTTTTAATAGAGGGAGAAGGGTTAAACCTCCCAACCGCGATCCTTCGCTCCGCTCAGGATGACAATCCACTTTGAGATTTGAGTTTTCACTTTCCGCCGCGACGAGATTGCTTCGCCTCCCGATTCACAGGGGTAAAAGGAGGCTCATCGGGATGGTCTCACAATGACAGAATGCCCTCCCCACTGGCATCAAACCCGGATAAGCGGTAAAATACCCCTAGATAGATACTTAAAGGGGTGACTATGTCTCAGGAAACATTGTACGGCTATCACGGAAAAATCCTCCGGGTTGATTTAACCAAGGGCACGATGAAACCGGAAAAATCGGACGAAGACGACCTGAAAAAATACGTCGGCGGGGCGGCGCTGGGAATGAAATATATTTATGACGAGGTGCCGCCGGGGGTAGCCTGGAACGACGCGGCCAACCGGCTTTACCTGGGGGCGGGGCCGTTAAGCGCCTCAGCAGTAGGCGGCTCAGGGAGCATCGCGGCGGTGAGCAAAGGGCCGATGACCGACGGCATGGCCAGCACCCAGGCTAACGGCTACTTCGGGGCGTTTCTGCGGCTGAACGGTTTTGACGCCCTTATTTTACAAGGAGCCGCGCCGGAATGGTCTTACATGTATATCCACGACGGCAAAGCGGAGCTTAAAAGCGCCAGCCACCTGATGGGCAAGGACAATTACGAAGTCGACCATGCTATCCGGGAAGAGTTACAAAAGGGTGAAAAAGACCTCAGCATCATGAGCATCGGGCCGGCGGGAGAAAACCTCGTCAGGTTCGCCTGCATATTCGTCGACCTGGGGCACGTCGCCTCGCATAACGGCATCGGTGCGGTGATGGGCTCCAAGAAGATTAAAGCCATCGCGGTGGCGCGGGGTAAGAGCGCTGTTACTTTTAAAGACAGGCAGGCTTTATCCTCCGCCGCCAAAGTGCTCAAGGATTTCATGCTCGCGGGCAAAATGTCTGCCGACACTTACGTGCATGGCACGGTGGGCGGCGTTGTCATGGGAACCAAGGGAGGCATGGTGCCGGTCAAGAACTATACAACCAACGTCAACACGATGGCCCCGGACAAGCTGCAGACATATTCGTGGGACGCTATATCCCCATCCTTTATTAAAGTTTCTCCCTGCTGGGCATGCTCAGCCAACCACTGCCACACGATACGCATAGGAAAGGGCAAATACGCCGGATGGGAAGTCGAAGAACCGGAGTTCGAGGGGATGTCATCCACCAGCACATTGCTCGGCATCGACGACGTGAACATGAGCGTAGCAATAGCGAGCCGGGTGGACAAGGTGGGGATAGATATGAACGAGTCCGGCTGGGTATTTGCCTGGCTCATGGAATGCTACGAAAAAGGCATCGTCACCAAAAAGGATACCGACGGCCTGGAGATGACCTGGGGCAACGGCGAGGCAGTCATGGAGATGCTATTGAAAATAGCAAAGCGCGAAGGATTCGGGAACGTCCTGGCGGAGGGCGTAATGCGCGCAGCCCGTCATGTCGGCGGGAAAGCGCCGGAACTGGCGATTCATACCATGAAAGGCAACACGCCCCGGAGCCATGACCACCGGATGATGTGGATGGAGCTGTTCGATACTTCCGTTTCCAATACGGGCACGCTGGAAGCACACAGCGGCGCACCGATGGGACTGCTAGGCATACCTTTCCCCTTTGATACCTTCGACCCGATGCTTGTTTCGACCAATATTGCGAAAATCAAAGGGGCTATGATATTCGAGGATTCAATGGTGACCTGCCGCTTTAACACAAACACAGCCCTCGACCTGCTGTGCAACGCGGTCAACGCTTCTACAGGCTGGAACATAGATTTCAAGGACGCGATGAAGGTGGGGAAACGGGCGGTGAACCTGGCGCGGGCGTTTAACATACGCCACGGCATCAGCCCCGAACTGGACAGACCATCACCGCGCTACGGCTCGACACTGCCGGACGGCATGGGGGTGGGAAAAGGCATTTTACCACACTGGGAGATGATGCGGCACAATTACTATAAAAACATGGGCTGGGATGAAAAGGGGAGGCCAACGCCGGAAACTCTTAAAGAACTGGGGCTGGATTACGTTATTCCACAGCTGAAATAATAGCATAAATATAATGCAATTCTCGGGCTTGACCCGAGAATCCAGTCACCCTTACCCCACCACTGGATCCCGACTTTCGTCGGGATGGCTATTTAGTCTTTCCTTCACCACAACCCCGGCACAAGCGCCTTACGCTCCGGCGGGTAATCCGGGAAGGTGGTTTTATACCAGGCATGGTTGGCCCTGGCGCGCGGCAGCAGGTTAGCGATAGTCCAGAAAGCGAAGGTCAGTCCCGGCCAGGACCAGGTCGCTATAGCCCAGCCTACCCAGATGGTTATTTCACCCAGATAGTTCGGGCTGGATACCCAGCGGAACAAACGGTCATTGGATATTTTATAGCCCGATTCGCCGGGCTGCCGGAGATCGCGCAATACCTTGTCGGCCCGGCGGTTGATGACAAATCCGGTGATAAATAACGCCGCCCCGACGATAAACCGCGGGTCGGTAAGCCAGGTGACGCTGTAGCCCCCGGAATAAGTAAAGATATAGCGGCCATTAAGATAGCTGTTCATCACATTGAAGAAAAATCCCATGCTCACTACCGAAAGCGGTATACGCCGGGTGCCGCGCAGGCTGAAGGGATAGATAAAAGCCCGGTGCAGGTAATGCGCCTCCCACAGCCCCAGAAACACAATACTCATAATACCCGGGCTGCCACCCAGGAAAAAGCAAACCGCGAAGGCAATCGAGGACGGCGCTTCCATGATTACCCAGCCGAGCTTGTTGCCGACGGTATGACCCCAGCCCTTGCGGACGTGACGCCCGTACGGAGCGGCGACAAAAAACAGTCCTATGAAAACCCCCACCCCCAATAACAGCCACACCCCCAGGATGATATTGATAGCGGTCAACTCTTTCATGCGGGTTCCTTGGAGGATAAAGACGGGAGGCCTTCAAGCTGTCCGTTAGCCGCGAACCAGCGCAGGGTATCCGCCAGGGTTTCGCGGAAAGGGCGAGGCTGGTAGCCCAGCTCGCGGGCGGCTTTTTCGTGGCTGATGTGCCGGTTGCTCCTTAACGCCCTCAGGGATACGCTGGTATAGAGCGGACGCTTCCCGCTCAGACGGCTCACGCCCTGGATAACCGGAGCGCCCACACGTGCCAGCCATAAAGGACAGGTCAATTTATTATTTTTCACGCCGGTGATTTCCGCCACCATACCGGCGATGTCGCACATCGATACCCAGTGACCGGAAAGAAGATAGCTTGCGCCCGCCGGAGCCTGTGCCTCGGCGCTCATAGCCCCCGCCACCACATCGCGCACATCCACCCAATCGAACCCGCCGGTGACCTTGGCCGGAAGGCTGTTTCGCGCCATCGAAAGTATAGCTTCGCCGAGAAATGACGGCTGGTAATCATACGGCCCGATAACCCCCGTAGGGTTGACGATAACAGCATCCAGTCCTTGCTCGATAGCGTGCCGCACTTCTATCTCGGAGGCGGCCTTGGAGCGGTCATAGGGCGGGCCATTCTTCAAGTCGGTCAGGGGACGGGACTCATCAACCGGCGTCGATAGAGGTTCCTGTACCAGGGCATGGATAGAGCTGAAGTGCACCAGGCGGCGCACGCCGGTACGGAGGCAGGCCTGAATAACATTACGCGTGCCGTTGACGTTGACCGCTTCTAACCGAGGCCAGTCACTCATTGACAGAGATATAAAGGCCGCCAGATGATAGACCACATCAGCGCCGCGGAACGCATGACACAGCGACTCGACATCACAAGTATCGCCGCGGACTAACTCGGTATCCAGTCCCGCGAGGGCCCCGGTGCTCACGTGAACCAGACAGCGCGTGGGACGGCCCTTTTCAATCAGAGCGCGCACCAGGTTAGCGCCGATATGGCCGGTCGCGCCCGTTATTACCACTGTCATATGAACCCCATTATAGCATAGACCCATAAAGCATAACCAAGGTAAAGAGAATTAGCTTAAAAACCATAAGGGTAAATGCTTGGTAAAAACCACCAGCTAAGATGAGTGCGCCTAATCCTAAGAATAGGTGTTGACCAGATTCTGGAAAAACACGGGAAAGATTATCATCGAAATATATTAAATGGAGTTTAAAAAGCCTCATGGATAGTGAAAAAAGGAGAAATATGCTCTGTCTCATCCGGGCCAAGGCCTGTAAAAAATGCGGGGGAGACCTTTCTCTGGAATGCGATGTTTACGGCGTCTACATCCAGTGCATACAGTGCGGCGCCAACTGGAAAAAAGAAGACCTGCTGCCGCCGAAAACACAGAACGCGGCAACAAGTCAACCGGCGGGTAACGCCAGGACACTGGCGCATACCGTACATTAGCCCGGATTCATGCGCCAAGGCAGGTTGTCTCTATGGAAAACATGTTCTATAGCGTCAGGAAAGATGGAACAGGAGTAATATCTCCAGTGCCGTCTTGCCCGACTATGAAAATTCGAGGAAGAATATTAGCGATGTTTAAGTGGTTCAGGTTACTACGCAATAAACATGCTACAAAAGCTTTCAAGAGAGGTTATGACTGTGGACTTACTGTAGGATTAAACCTGGGAAAACAATTAGCCTCTAACCAGCCTGCTAAAGTTGGACCCGAGAGCAAGATACAGAGAGAAATAGAGGAAATTATCAGAAGCAAAAAGTTCTAATGCCGGTTGTCTCTACCGAAGACGATATCGTAACCAGGATTCATCGCCCCAACTCTAACCTCATTTAACCAACGCGCCTTTGAAAGACGCCAGCCAGCGGGTATTCAAACCGTCCATGTCAAACCCGTACACCTTATTCAGCGCCTCATCATAGCCGCTGCCCTGCTCGAAGGTGCTGAGCAGTTCAAACATCTTCGGCTGCCCGTAGGTATCGATGAGATACTTCACTACCTCATAACTTTCGGCGTAATCCAGCACAGACTCCCCGCCATAGGCAGAAAACGGGCTGGCTATGCTCCGTACCGAAGTAAATTTATTCTTCATTTCAGCCGAAGACAGCGCTGTGGTAAACTGCGCATCCAGAGCGCCTTCTGATACCATCGCCAGCCCTTCGTCCAGCCAGGTCGGCAGGCCGTTATACGGATTGAAAGTCACCTGGTGTATCACCAGATGCGTGAGCTCATGCGCCACCGTTTTCTTTCCCCAATCGATTTCGCTCTGGCTTGTCCCGATGCCGATGGCGATAACACCGTATTCGGTGTAGGAGACACCGCCCGTCCAGTCCTGGGGGAAAATCATCGAGCCTTGCAGGTCGGCGGAGCTGGCGTAAATATAAAAGCTGACCGGACTTTCAATTTCCGCGCCGGTATTCGCGGCCATGTTGGTCAAGGCGCTATCAACAGCATCCATGAGTTCTCCGGCAAAAGCATCATCACCTTTATACCAGTAAAGCGTTACCTGACCCCGGGTGAGACTGTGCCAGATATAGCGATTATCTTTTATCTGGAGCCTGGCGGGCGCTGTCTCCAGAGTTTTCCCGCCGGCATCGGTTACCGTCCACCAGTAGTCCAAACTAGAACCCGGCGGCATCCCACCAGTCTTCCTCATATCCCAGACCCAACTTGTCGTTACCTTAGAAGACGGCGTAAAAGTGAGATAAACCTCGCTGACAACACGGGCAAATTCCAAACGGTTGACGATGTAGTGCAGGCGAATATCGGTGATGCTGACATCGCTACCGACAGAAATGTTGAAGGTGAGGCTGGCGGGGAAGTTCATCTGTGCCGAGCTATTCGATACGGCCGGGCCGCCGGCGGCCTGCGCCACACCGGGAACTAAAAGAACCAGCAGCGAGCAAATTACCAGCGTTAACAGGGCTATTTTTTTCATCATTCTTCTTTCCCTATTATAGACCGAAGGTAAGCATCAATAAAGCCGTCCAGCTCCCCATCCAGCACGGCTTCGGTATTGCCGGTCTCATAATCGGTGCGGTGGTCCTTGACCATCCGGTAAGGGTGAAGAACGTAGCTCCGGATTTGATTGCCCCACCCGGCATCTATCCGTTTCCCCTTGAGACGGGCTTTTTCTTCGGCTTTTTGTACGATTTGCCGTTCCAGGAGCCGCGCCAGGAGTATTTTCATGGCGTAGTCCTTGTTCTGGTGCTGGGAACGCTCGCTCTGGCAGGAAACGACCAGGCCTGAGGCGAAATGCGTTATCCTGACAGCACTGCTGGTTTTTTGCATGTGCTGGCCGCCGGGCCCACTGGAGCGGAACGTTTCCACCTTGATATCTTCGGGTTTAATATCCAGTTCGACATCAGCGGCGGCTTCGGGCAAGACCTCCACCAGGGCGAACGAGGTATGCCGGGCATGGTCGGAATCGAAGGGGGAAAGACGCACCAGGCGGTGTACGCCGTGCTCCGACTTCAAATAGCCGACGGCATATTCCCCGTTGACAGCGATGATGACGCTCTTGATACCCGCCTCATCCCCCGGCGAAGTGTCCAGCACTTCCGTGGTAAAGCCGCGGCGCTCCGCCCAGCGCAGGTACATGCGCATCAGCATTTCCGCCCAGTCCTGAGACTCGGTGCCGCCAGCCCCGGCGTGGATGGCCAGGATGGCGTTACGGGTATCATACTCGCTCTTAAAGGCAAGCTGGAACTCCAATTCGGTAAGCTCCGAGCCGAGCTCATTGAGTTCCTTCTCTATATCCGCCTGGATGGCTTCGTCTTCAGCGGATAGCGTTATAAGCTCGGCGATATCGGCCAGTCTTTTTTCAAACCCCCGCCACCGCTGCACCGTCCGGTTCTTTTCAGCCAGCAGGCGCATGACGCTTTGAGCGTTAGCCCTATCCTGCCATAAATCCGGCGCGGCTGACTGTTTTTGGAGTTCGGTAATCTCTTTTTCTTTACCGGCGATGTCAAAGACGCTCCAGGGATTCAGCAATTCTGGTTTGAAGGTCTTTTAATATGGCTTTAAAATCCTGCATGATACCTCTCCGCTAAGGGATTTTTACTCAAGCTATGTGGAATGTTCAATAATTATAGTATATGCCGGATGAAAAACTCAAAATTCAAAAGTCAAAAATCAAAGACACAGATAAAAAATCAAATCTGCCCATCATTATTAAAGGGCATTAAATCGGTGATTTTGAACGTAATCATTTTTTAATTTTGATTTGTGTTTTTGACATTTGAGATTTGATTTTTGATATTCCCCGTAACTCTTCCCGCTGCTATATGCGCCAGTCGCGTTGGCTCCGGTAATCTATAGCCCCGGCAGCAGTCCAGCACGCGGTCAATGGCTGATGGTAAATCAATCATATGGCCGATGGACACATAAACCGGCTTGACGCCCGCTTTAGTGCGCACTACAGCGCCGATAACCTCTCCTTTGTCGCTGAGCTCCGTATAGCTGCCGGATTCATTCTCCGGCTCTGCGTATTCGCCGATTAACCGCGACTTGGCGCAACCGATGGCAGGTATACCCAGGCAAAGCCCCAGGTGCGCGGCCAGCCCGATACGCCGCGGGTGGGCGATGCCCTGCCCATCTACCATGACGAGGTCGGGCGTCACCGTCAGCTTTTCAAAAGCCGCCAGTATAAGCGGCGCCTCCCGGAAGGTGAGCAGTCCCGGCACGTAAGGAAACTCCACCCGTTCCGTGACCAATCCTATCTCGACAATTTCCATATCGTGATAGCGCAGGACGACCACCGCGGCGGTGCCGGTTCCGGCAAACCTGTTTACCGATACGTCCACTCCGGCAACCAATTTCGGGCTAATGACCGTCCCGACTCTGCATATCTCCGCTGCCAGCTCCAGCTGGATTTCCCGCGCCCTGGCGGTAGTTACGCGCCAATCGTGCCGCCTGGCTATCTCCATAACCTGATTATAGGGGTAAAAAGGAGAAGTGACAAGTATCAAAAAGCAAGTAACAAGGAAATTTTAAGAACCGGGTGATAAAATGGAATAAGAGGGCGATTCTTGCCGTTTTTCAACTTATTACTTCCTTGATATTTGTTGCTTGTCAGTTGATACTTTCTCCATTCCTCCCGTTTTCCCCATTGACAGCCTCGCGGTTATAGTGCATAATAAGGAACGTAAAAGACTATTGTATCTAGAAGGACAGGTGTGCATGCTGAGAATTAGACTGCGTCGCGTTGGAGGCCGGGGTAAGCCGAGCTATCGGGTGGTTGTTATTGATAAACGTAATGCGCGTGACGGCGCTTTTGTTGAAATCATCGGGAACTATGACCCCCGCACTAATCCGGAAACATTTGCAATCAAAGAGGAGCAAGCACTGTACTGGCTAAGTAAGGGCGCTCAACCGACTGTTACCACTGCCAGACTGCTGGGCAAGGCAGGTATTCTGGAAAAGTTCAAACTTGTCAAGGAGAAACCGAAAGCATGAAAGCACTAGTCGAATACATCGCCAAGTCTATCGTCAATGAACCGGATGCAGTCAAAGTCGACGAGGAAACCAACGAAGAAGGCATCACGCTAAAGTTGAGCGTGGCCGATGACGACAAAGGGAGAATCATCGGGAAGCAGGGCCAGATAGCCCAGGCAATGCGCACCTTGCTCAGGGTCAAAGCAGCGAAAGCCTCGACCAGAGTCAGACTAGAAATCATTTAAAATAGTCCCCAGCCAGGCCACTTTTACCAGAGATGGGGAAGAAGAGTTCCCTCACCTTTTTATAGCGCATGCATCCAAAAGACAGGATGCTTAGATTATAGATATTAAAAAGCCCCGACTAACATCGGGGCTTTTATTTTCCTAAGGCTTGCCGCGCTACATCTTCCGGCGCTGCTGCATCTTTTCCGCCACGGATAACCGCGCGATGGCCCTCTTCAGGGCGGCCTCGGCGGTAGCCTCATCCAGTCCAATGGCTTTCCTATCACGCAGACGGTCTTCGGCCCGCTTCCGGGCAGCCTGGGCGCGCGCCATGTCTATCTCTTCCGCCCGCTCGGCGGCGTCCGCCAGAACGATAACCCGGTCAGGGCGCACTTCCAGAAAGCCTCCGGAGATAGCTAATATTTCATCCTGCCCGCCCTTCCTGGCCACCAGTTCGCCGGCCTGGAGGAGCGCCATCAGAGGGGCGTGGTGGGGCAGTATGCCGAGCTGCCCTTCTACACCCGGGGCGATAACCATATCGACATCCCCGGAGTAAACAACGCGCTCGGCGGTAACGATATCGAGCTTGATACTAGACACGCGCCATAGCTCCTAACTTTTTAGCGGCTTCCGGCACCTCTTCAATGCCGCCGACCATATAGAACGCCTGCTCGGGCAGGTCGTCGTACTTACCTTCGAGTATTTCCTTGAAACCGCGCACGGTGTCCTCAACCTTGACGTATTTGCCCGGCCGGCCGGTAAAGACCTCGGTCACAAACATCGGCTGGGACAGGAACCGCTGGATACGGCGCGCCCGGGCCACGGCCAGCTTGTCTTCTTCGCTGAGCTCTTCGATGCCGAGAATAGCGATAATGTCCTGCAAGTCCTTATAGCGCTGTAGAACGCGCTGGACTTCGCGGGCGACGCGGTAGTGTTCCTCGCCGACGATATTGGGGTCGAGAATGCGCGAGGTAGAGGTGAGCGGGTCGACCGCCGGGTAAAGCCCCTGCTCGGCGATAGACCTTTCCAGAGCTACCACAGCATCGAGGTGGCCGAAAGTGGTCACCACGCCGGGGTCGGTATAGTCATCGGCGGGGACGTAAATAGCCTGGAAGGAGGTAATCGAACCTTTCTTGGTAGAGGCAATCCTTTCCTGGAGTTCGCCCATTTCCGTGGCGAGAGTCGGCTGGTAGCCTACCGCCGAGGGCATGCGTCCCAGCAGCGCCGATACTTCCATGCCGGCCAGGGTGTAACGGTAGATATTATCGATAAAGAGGAGCACGTCCTGCCCTTCGACGTCGCGGAAATACTCCGCCATAGTCAAACCCGTCAAACCAACGCGCAGCCGAACCCCGGGCGGCTCGTTCATCTGCCCGAAGACCATGACCGTTTTATCGATAACGCCGGACTCTTTCATCTCGCGCCACAGGTCGTTGCCCTCGCGGGAACGTTCGCCGATGCCGGTAAAGACGGAGAAGCCGCCGTGCATGGTGGCGATGTTGCGGATTAGCTCCTGGATAATCACCGTTTTGCCCACACCGGCGCCGCCGTAAGCCCCGATTTTACCGCCCTTGGTGAACGGCACGATAAGGTCGACGACTTTAAGACCTGTTTCCAAAACCTGCGTGCTGGTCTCCTGCTCCTCAAAGGTGGGCGGAAGGCGGTGTATCGGCCATTTTTCTGTGGTTTTAACTTCACCGAGGTTATCCAGCGGGTTGCCCAGGACATCGAAGAGCCGCCCCAGCGTGGCCCGGCCAACCGGCACGCTCAGGGCTGCCCCGGTGTCCGTAGCTACCGCGCCGCGCTCCAGGCCGTCGGTGGACGCCAGCGACAGGCAGCGTACCCAGTTGTTTCCCAGGTGGTCCTGGACTTCGAGGACGATTTTTTCTTTACCCATCTGTATCTCGACAGCGTTAAAAAGCGCGGGGAGTTCATCGGGCGGAAACTCGATGTCCACCACCGTGCCGATTACCTGAGCTACTTTTCCTTTTGCCATAACAACCTCACTTTGGTTAAATCCCTCTCTAACTCTCCCTTTTATAAAGGGAGAGGATGTTCTTATAAAATCCTATATTGTGTCTTTCGCCGATCTTTCCCCCTTTGGTAAAGGGGGACCAAGGGGGATTTTGTATTACGCTTTTTCTGTTTTTATTTCTTACTTCCTTGTTACTTGCCACTTGTTACTTGATACTTATCCTTCCAGAGCCGCCGCGCCTCCGGTAATATCCAGAAGTTCACGGGTAATGGCTTCCTGCCTGACCTTGTTATAGAGCAGGGTCAGGTCGCCGATAAGCTCGCCGGCGGCATCGGTGGCGCTGCGCATGGCCACCATCCGGGCCGACTGCTCACTGGCAATCGTCATCAAAATAGCGTGATAGATTTCCGTCTCCACAAAGCGCGGCAGCAGCCCCCCCAGCACCGCCTCTGAACCCGGCTCATAGATATAGTCGACGTTCTGACCCGCGGGTATCGCGGCCGGCTGGACGGGAAGCAGCTGCTTCATGGCTGTTTTTTGCACCATTGTGGAGATAAAATGGGCGTAGGAGATATAGACCATATCGAACGCCCCCTTGCTATATTCTTCAATAATGATACGGGATACAGGGATAGTATCCAGGAAGCCGGGATGGTCGCCGATGTCGGTGAACTCCGCGCTGACATTCAGGCCGGCGCGCGCGGAAAAATCGCGCCCCTTGCGCCCCACGGCGATAATACCGACCGGATTTTTCTGTTCCGTAATAAAGCCGGCCAGACGGCGGTTCAGGTTGGCGTTCAGGCCGCCGCAGAGACCGCGGTCAGGCGTAATATGCACCACGAGTATCTTTTTAACTTCCCGCCGCTGTAGCAAAGGATGCTGCAGGCCGATGCCATTCAGGGCGGCTAAATCGGCAATGACCTGCTGTATTTTTTCAGAATAAGGCCGCCCGGCCAGACCGCGCTCCTGCGCTTTACGCATCTTGGAGGCGGCAATCATCTCCATCGCGCGGGTTATCTTGGCGATGTTCTGGACACTTTTAATGCGGCGGCGGACTTTGCGAATATCCGGCAAGTTATGACCTCACCTTCGAAACTAAAACGACTATCAATGCTATCAAACCAATAATTAGAGTAAATAACGTCAACCATGCTACCCATAAGTTTGCCCTTAACCCAAATGCTGTTAACCATAAAGCACGCTTACTTTCATTTACAGTTAACACATTATGATTATTATCCATAATTGTTCCACATCTGTCACACCCATATTGAGAAGTTTTTTCATTAAACCCTAGTGATTCTTCGTCATTACAAATAGTGCACTTCTGATGAAATTCTACGTTACAGGCATTACATTTCTGATGTTCTTTTCCACTTCTTCCAAAAAGAGCACAGCTTCCACACCAAGGGCATATACCACCGATAACGCTTTTTAAAAAGAATACTTCGATAACCTCAAGACGGCGAAATATTTTATCAATACATTTCCCCATTTTACCTCACCCCCTATGTCCCCCTCTCCGTTTACGGCGAGGGGGAAGATATCTCAAAATCCTTCTCGCTCTCCCTTTTTCAAAGGGAGACGATACCTTTTCTGAATAATCATCATCCTTATATACCTCGTTTGTCCCCCTTTCGTAAAGGGGGACTTAAGGGGGATTTTGCATTGCGCCCCTCTTAAACGCTCTTTTCAAAATCCCTCTCAATCTCCCTTTTTAAATCCCTCTCCTGTCTCCCCTTACGAAGGGGAGAGGNNTAAAGGGGGACACAGGGGGATTTATTTACCAAACCCCTGCTTGAACTCAATGACCGCCTTTTTCAAAGTTTCCACATTATTATCTTCAAGTTTCTTAGTGCTGGCGATAGTCTTACCCAAATCGGTATAGCTGGACTCCATGAAACTATAGAAACCGGCTTCAAAAGCGGCCACCTTTTCCAGCGGTATATCGTCCATATAGCCGTTAATTACCGCGTAGAGAATCATGACCTGCCTCTCCAGCGACACCGGCATAAATTGAGGCTGTTTTAAAATCTCCTGGATGCGCTGGCCGCGCTCCAACTGCGACTGGGTGGCTTTATCCAGCTCAGCGGTGCCGAACTGTGCGAAAGCCGCCACCTCGCGGAACTGGCCCATATCCAGCTTTAGGCGTCCGGCCACCTGTTTCATCGCCGGGGTTTGCGCTTTACTACCGACGCGGGAGACCGAGATACCCACGTTCAGGGCAGGTTTGATACCGGCGTTAAATAAATCAGACTCCAAATAAAGCTGGCCGTCGGTGATGGAGATAACGTTGGTGGGGATATAAGCCGAGACATCACCCGCCTGTGTCTCGATGATAGGCAAGGCCGTCATTGAGCCGCCGCCGTATGGTTTATCATATCTCGCCGCTCTTTCCAGCAGGCGGCTGTGCAGGTANNGGATAAGCCTCACGTCCCGGCGGACGGCGCAGCAATAGCGAGAGCTGGCGGTAGGCCCAGGCGTGTTTGGAAAGGTCATCATATACAATCAGGACATCCTTGCCGTTTTCCATGAATTCCTCGCCCATAGTGCAGCCGGAATAAGGCGCCAGGTATTGCAGGGCGACAGAATCCGAGGCGTTAGCGGCGACGACGATAGTATGCTCCATAGCGCCTTTTTCGGTCAGCGTGGCTACCACGCGCGCCACCTGGGACACCTTCTGGCCGATAGCGACATAGATACAGATTAAATCGCCGCCCTTCTGGTTGATAA
>PLLL01000011.1 GCA_003141235.1 Dehalococcoidia bacterium | reverse complement strand
CGCACTTCGGCGTGCAGGCACGTCGCTTTCGCCCTCGCAATGACAGTTTAAATGGCTTTCCTGTATTGGCTCAGTGTCACTTAGCCCTAATAGGAGATTGCCACGCCTTCCGCCTGCGGCGGAATGGTCTCGCAATGACAGCGAAAAAAGGGCGAGATTCCCGCAATGAGAGTTAGTCTATCTTCTTGAATCTCTCTTTAGGCGCGCCGCAGACGGAGCACTTATCCGGCGCCGACCCGGCTACCGTGTTGCCGCATACCTGGCAAACATAATAGGTCGCTTCCGCGGGTTTCTTGCCTTCCTTAACTTCCTTTAAAGCCGCCTCGAAATAGCCGTGATGGATTTTTTCTACCGCGTTGGCTAATGCGAAGGTGCGGTCCGCCCTATCGTTCCTCTCTTCTTTAGCTACCTCGATAAATACCGGATACATGCCGGTGAACTCCTGGTGCTCCCCGATGCTCGCCGCCATCAGGTTATCCTTCGTCGAGCCGATAGCGTCCAGGGCATTAAGGTGGTTCCGCGCGTGTACCGTCTCCGCCTCGGCGACGGCACGAAAAAGCTTGGCTACGCCGGTAAAACCCTCTTTCTCCGCCTTGTCTGCGAAGAAAAGATAGCGCCGGTTGGCCTTGCTCTCGCCCCCGAAAGCCTCCTGCAAGTTTTCATCGGTTTTATATTTCGAACTCATATCAATACCCCCTGTTTTCCTGGTTTACTCCAATAGTATACGATATTCAGGCAAACTTTACGCCGCTACGAATGCCAGATAATGCGGGCGGGCTTGCGTACAGGGATTCGCTTAAAACCGGTACTTGCCAAATACGCTTGCATCTCCCGGCTTTTACAGCGTGCGTATAAGTCTTCAGCCTGGGATTTGCCCTCAAACATAGTGAACAGAGTCGGGCCGGAGCCGGCCAGATGTACCTGTAACGCGCCCAGCTTAATAAGACGCTCTTTATAATCGCTCAAGCCTGAATAACTATCGAAGGCGATATTTTCAAACGTGTTGAATAACATAGACGAATTAAAATCATTATTATGTAAAGCGCTTATAAGTTTATCCGTTATCCTGCCGTCGGTAAAGTGCCCCGGTTTTAGCGCGGCATACATCCGTCCCGTTTTACCCGGCTTACCGGGGATTTCCGGAATTACCAGCACTACCCACATCTTCGGGAGTGGCGGAAGCGGGGTAAGCATTTCGCCCCTCCCCTCTGCTAAAGCCGTGCCGCCGCGTATAAAGAAAGACACATCCGAGCCTAACTGAGCCGCCAATTCCTGCAATTTATCAATTGATAATTCGAGCTTCCAGAATTTATTAAGTCCACACAATAAAGCGGCGGCATCGCTGGAGTCACCACCCAGCCCGTACATCAACGGCAGGCACTTTTCAATCGTAACTGTAACGCCACGTGAACACCCTGTTACTTTTTTTAACAGGTCAATTGCTCTGGTAACAAGACTTTTCTCCGCCGACCATCCCGGCATATCGCATTGAAAAGTCACACTATTACCAGTTTCAAGGCGTAAAGTATCACACAGGTCTAGCGTCTGGAACACGCTTTTTATTTCGTGGTAGCCGTCGGGGCGCTTACGCAGGACTTCGAGCGTCAGGTTTAGCTTGGCGGGAGCTTTTACTGTGAGCATGCTATTTCACCACCTGGTTATACACCCGCCACAGGCTGCCCCACTCCTCTATCGTAAAGGTCTCCGACCGCCGCGTGGGGTCGATGCCAGCCCTTTTTAGCCAGACCATAATTTCGGCTTTATCCAAACCTAATCCCTGCGCCAGCGAATTGGCCGCCTGTTTTCGGGCGGCGGTAAAGCCGGCACGCACCAGCTTGAAAAACCTGTCTTCATCATCGACGGCAAAGGGAGGATGAGGATAAACATCTATTTTCACAATCGCCGAATCTACCTTCGGCGCAGGATAAAACGAGGCCGCCGGCACATAGGTGACTATTTCCGCTTTGCCGTAAAACTGCACGCTGATGCTTAAAACGCTCCGCTGCCCCGGCCCGGCCACGATGGCCTCGGCCACTTCTTTCTGCACCATGACGACGATTCTTTCCGGTTTGACGGAGGCTTCAAGGAAATGGCGGAGGACGGGCGAGGTGATATAGTAAGGCAGGTTGGCGACGACCTTGTACGGCTTAATAGCTTCGGGAAAGCGGGGCGCGCCCTCCTGTAATAAAGCGCCGGGGTCAGTGCCGAGCACATCCTGATGAATGATAACAATATTATCGCCGGGGAGGTTTGTTTTTAAAATATCGGCCAGTTTATTATCCAGCTCGATAGCAATGACCCATCCCGCGCGTTTGGCCAGCTCCGCGGTCATAATGCCCAGCCCCGGCCCAACCTCGATAACAGTGTCCTGAGGATTTAATTCAGCTGTTTCAAGGATAGTATCGAGAACTTTTTCATCAACGAGGAAATTTTGGCCCAGCCCCTTTTTCGCCCTGATGTCATAGCGCCGCAGGAGCTTTTTAGTCTGAGCGAGGAGAGAATCTGAGCCGCTTTGGGAAAGGTCTTTATCCATATCAATTAAATAGAGGCCGTGCACCCACCCTCGACTCTCCCTAACGGCTTACCCATGCCAGCCGGCTCCAACCAGGTATACCTGCGGCACCCAGAATATACTATTTACCGCTGCTTCCTTTCNNTACAGGGCACCGCTGGCTCCCCGTCTAGCACGGCCTCACTAAAAATCGTATATGGTACGGGTGTCTTTGTCAAGGCGGGGGAAAGGAGGATTCTACTCAATCTTAGCTGTTTTGCCCTAAATTCTAGGCATAGTCATAATTGGCATAAATACCTTATCAGTCTTGTCTTCACTAAACAAAAAAGTAAGTACCGATACCCAAAAGTAAGTGTATAATAGACCAAATAGCCCGCCTAAAGGTGAACCTGCGCCCTTTACTGCCTAATAGAGCAACCGCAAATTCATACGCAAAGAATATCAAGAGTACAACCTTAAACCAACTCATAATGCAATCTCCTTACCAATACTCTTCATAATAACTAGGGTTCTTCTCAATTATGGCTATCTCTCATCCCCACAACTATGATTTAGTAAAAGGGTTATTTTTATTAAGGCTACAACCAATACGCCCATACG
>PLLL01000047.1 GCA_003141235.1 Dehalococcoidia bacterium | reverse complement strand
TACTTTCTGGCGCTGGGGGCTGTCTCCGAAGAAGGAATAAAGGTAGAAAACCTCAACACCGCCACTCTCCAGGGAGACCGCGTGATACTTGACTACCTGCGCCGTATGGGCGCTGACGTCAGAGTTGACGGAAATACCGTAACTGTTCGCGAGAACAAGCTTAAGGCGATACGCGCTGACCTTTCTGATAGTATTGATCTCCTGCCGACTATAGCGGTGCTGGCGGCTCTGGCCGATGGCATTAGCGAGCTCACCGGTATCGAGCGGGCACGCATCAAGGAGTCCAACCGTGTGGCCGCTGTCAAAGAAGGTCTGCAAAAACTTGGTGTAACTGTAACTGAAAGTACTGACCGCCTTACCATTCTCGGCCTGAAAACGCCGGTGAAAGTCGACGATTCTAAAATGGAAGAAGACGTCCCGAAAAATGTTCAACCTGTAGAAGAAATTGAAGAGAAAGGTCCGGCGCTCATCGATAGTCACGGTGACCACCGCATTGCCATGGCCTTTAGTGTCTTCGGAGCAGCGGAAAGTGGCCTCATTATCGATGGGGCGGAGTGCGTCGCCAAGACGTATCCGGGCTTCTGGGGGGTGTTTAAAAACGTGGGAGGTGAAACGGAGATAAATGCCTGATAGTATCGGCAGGTTGTTTACGGTAACCAGTTTCGGGGAAAGCCACGGGAAATGCGTCGGCGCTATCGTCGATGGCTGTCCCGCCGGGCTGTCCCTCACTCCCGCGGATGTCCAGAAAGAAGTGGACAGAATACGCCCCGGCGAGAGCGCGGCCTTAACCACCCGGAAGGAAAAAAATAAGGTTGAGATTATTTCCGGCGTTATGAATGACATCACTACCGGTGCGCCCGTCGGCTTACTGATATGGAACGAGGATGTCAACGACAGCGACTATGAAAAAATCAGGTATCAGCCCCGGCCGGGACATGCCGATTTTACGGCTTTTATGAAATACGGCGGTCGGAACGACTGGCGGGGCGGCGGCAGGTTTTCCGGGCGGATTACCGCTGGTTTCGTCATGGCGGGAGCGGTAGCGCGCAAACTCCTCGCCGGACGTGGTGTGGAAATCATCGCGCATACGGTGGAAATCGGCGGCATCGCGGCCAAACCAACCGCTTTTAATGAAATTAAAGCGAAGACCGATAAAGATGTATTGCGCTGTGCCGACCCCTCCGCTTCCAGAAAGATGGCGGCGCTCATCGCGAAGACTAAAGAGGCGGGCGATAGCCTCGGCGGTGTGGTGGAATGTATTGCCCTGAATGTGCCTGTCGGTCTCGGTGAGCCGGTCTTCGATACTCTCGACGGCGACCTGGCCAAAGCCCTGTTCGCCATACCGGCCGTAAAGGGCGTGGAGTTTGGAGCCGGTTTCGCGGTAGCCCGCATGAAAGGTTCGGAAAATAACGACCCGTATGTCATGCATAATGGCAAAATAGTTACGGCTGCCAATAACGCGGGTGGCATACTCGGCGGCATCAGCACCGGCATGCCTATCATCACCAGGGTCGCTATCAAACCGGTATCATCTATCGCTATTGAGCAGACCACCGTAGACATGCAGAAAATGAAGAACGCCACGATTGAAGTAGGCGGCCGGCATGATGTCTGTATCGTCCCCCGCGCGGTAGTAGTGGTGGAAGCGATGATGGCCGTGACGCTTTGCGATTTCGCCCTGAGGGCGGGCATGATTCCGGGAGTATTAAAATAAAATAATAACAACAATCCCTCTCCCTTGATGGGAGAGGGCAGGGTGAGGGTGAATCCAGCCTATCCTCCTTTGTCATTCCCGCGAAGGCGGGAATCTATCGCCCTTGTCATTCCGGCGTAGGCCGGAATCCAGGGGGTGGGGAAATTAAATAAAGGTAATCAGAATATGAACCTGGATGAATTAAGAAAGAAAATTGACGGGATTGACGCGCGGATTGTCGAGCTTGTCGCTGAGCGCCAGTCTATCTCTAAAGAAATAGGGAAGGGTAAAAATAAGACCAGCAAGCTCATTGAGGACCGGGAAAGAGAGCTCAGGGTACTGGAGCATGTCCGGGGTCTGGCCCGCGATATGAAAATCAGCCCCGGCGACGTCGAAAATATTTACCGGCAGATAATCACCGCCAGCAAGAAAATCCAGGGTGTGGCCGTCGCTTTCCAGGGCGAACCGGGCGCTTATTCCGAGGAAGCCGCTTTCCGCTTTTTCGGCAAATCGACCCAGGGCGTCCCCCGCGAGACTTTCGACGCGGTCTTCGAGGCGGTGGAGATGGGCAAAGCGCCTTTCGCGATGGTGCCGGTGGAAAACTCGCTGGAGGGGAGCGTTACCCGCGCTTACGACCTCCTGCTGGACTCGCCCCTGATGATTTGCGGCGAGACGGAGCTGCGCATCAGCCATTGTCTCATAGCTATAGAAGGCGCCACTATGGACACGATTAAATTTGTCTATTCTCACCCGCAGGCGCTGGGGCAGAGCCGGAATTTTTTAAACCACCTGAAGGCGGAGATTATCCCTGCCTCGGATACCGCCGGCAGCGTGCGGATGATTAAAGACCAGGGACGTCTGGATAGCGCCGCGGTCGCCAGCGCGCGGGCCGCCGAAATCTATGGCCTGAAAATAATNNCCATGAAAATAATTGCTACGGAAATCGAGGATAACCCGCACAATTTTACCCGTTTTTTCGTCCTTTCTAAAGAGGACTCGCCGCCTACCGGCAATGATAAAACCTCTATCGTCTTCACCCTCAAGCATAAGCCGGGGGCGCTTTACGACTGCCTGCGGGAGTTCGCGGAAAGAAAGATAAATCTCTCCAAACTTGAGTCCCGCCCCACGCGGCACCAGGTCTGGGAGTACAACTTTTATATGGATTTCTCCGGCCACCGCGAGGAAAAGGGCATCGCCGAAGCCCTCAAAGCGCTGGAAGAGCACGCTGTCTTCGTGAAGATACTGGGGTCTTACCCTAAGGCGAGATAAAACCTTCTATAATAGTTTGAGGACGAATGACACGATTATATTTACGAGATAACCTAGAAATAAACTGGAGAAACGGAGTTTCAGCTTATAAGAAGTTATTGAATTCTAGGTTTAAATACATAGTATTTATCATTTATTTTTTAATAATCTCCTTCCTTCTTTTCGAAATGACCCATACATCAAAACTTGACTCATTATGGTATGTATCGTGTGTAATCACAATATTTTTAGCTTTCATTTTAATTTACTCATATAAGATAGCACGATTCCCAAATGATGTATCGACAAGTGGCATAATAGCTAGCACGATTACTGTCTTAATATTTAGTTTATTCTCTGTATTCATATTTCAAATACCGGGATTTTTAATTATATTGCCTTTATATCTTGTATTAAATTATTACCATTTTGAAACATCAAAAGCGGGATTTAAAAAAACAAATTCGATTAGTGCTATGGCCACAATTATGGGTGTTTTCGCTGTGGTTACAGGTATTTATAGTGTTGGACTTTTACAACTCAAATCTGAAGTATTAATTGGTTTTTATTCTGTTTGCATCGGAATTTATACCTTAATTTTAACTATCATCGGAACTGTGTCGGTATCAAAGTTAGATGATCTTAAGGACATAAACCAGAGAATACATAGTTTTCACTTTTTTGAAGCACTTAAAGGTCTTATTCGCATGTGCATTATATTCATCTTAATAACATTAATAGCTTTTTTAACAGGTATGTTCACTACCAATCAAAACAACCCCCCAAACCTTTTAGCATTGCCATTTGTATTTAGCAACCTATGGCAATTATATCCGATTATAATACTAGGTCTCGTAGCAATATCAATACCAGCAGTTTTATTCCATATGTATTCAATTATTACTTTTTATTTAAGCGAACAAAGCAATTAGGTTATTCTGGAAAATGAGAATAAAATGCAAGAATTTGCCACATTACTTTACAATAACTCCTGAACTTCCCTCGTGCGCAGAGAGGGGGATAAAGGGGGAGAGGTTATCCCCGACAAAATCCCATTTACATTCTCTCCGGTCTTAAACTATACTTTATAGAACTATCCTGTCATTCTGGAGTCCCGATTCTATCGGGACGAAGAATCTCAGAGCGGGGGTGGGTCCCTATTATAAAAAAATTCCCACTTATTCAAAGGGCATTTAACATAAATCGAAAAACGAATATAGATACAAATTGTGCGTAAGAAAAAAATAAAAAAATTTATAAAAACGAATACGAATAAAACCCTTAATACACCGTATAAGCCAGTGGCCGTTTAAAACCCGGTTTTAGCGTATGTAACCCCGTCTTCATACTCAATTCCAGAGCTAACTCCCTATTTATACCGTCTTTACGTTAAGCGTACTCGCGTTTACGCTCTATTTACACCCTCAGTATTAAAATAACCTCGTAAGCATTCCTCATGCCGGAAATCATCGCATCAGGGAGATCGTGTCGAATATGCCCACTTTGCCTACGGTAAAAGCCGTTGACAAGCTTGAAGCCGCCATCGGTTCTAAGAAATTAGGCGAGGTGTTCCTGGAACTTGGCTATCTGACCGAGACAGAACTCAGCCGCGCGTTGGAATATCAGGAAAATAAAGGCGGGAGGTTGGGCTGGATTCTGGCTGCTCTGGGGTACATCACCAGATTAGAGCTATACGAAGGGTTAGCCAGGCACCTCCGTCTGCCATTTGAGGCCGATACTTCATTCATCAGAAAGAAAATTGATCGAAAACTGGCCGCGATGCTAACTCACGAAGAAATGGTGAAATATCAAATCGTGCCTTTTCTTCTTGATGGCGACACGCTTATTGTCCTCACCTCTGACCCTGGTGGGCGGCATTCTGTAGAGTTGCTCCATCGGCGGTTCGGCGTAAACCGGATAAGTCAGGTAGTTATCACTGACCTTGATGTTATGAAGGTATCCGAGGAACTTTATCGAGATAGTATACTGGATATGTCAATTAATGGGTTGTTATACAGGAACCCCGAAGAATCCGCCTATAAAGTTATTACGAGACCACAGGTAATATTTGTCGCGGTTTTAATCTGCGGTCTGGCAATCTGGTTTTATCTCAGCGCTGAAACTTTTATTATCTCTGTCCTGTATCTCAGCCAACTTTTTTTTACCATTCCAATTTTATTTAAACTGGCGCTTGTCATATGGGGTAAAATAAGACACCCAAAGCTCATTATAAGTGAGGCTGGCGGTCTTTATAACGAGTATGAAATGCCTGTGTATACGATTCTTATTGCTGCCTACAAGGAAAAAGAAGTCATAGGAACCCTGATTAAATCGATAAAGAAGCTTGACTATCCTGAAGACAAGTTAGATATAATACTCCTGCTAGAAGAAAATGATACGGAGACCTTGCAGGCAGCCAAAGCGGAAAAACCACCGGCAAGCTGGAGATTCCTTGTTTTGCCGGATAGAATGCCGAAAACAAAGCCGAAAGCTCTAAACTATGGTCTTCAATTTGCCAGGGGTGAATATCTTACCATTTACGATGCGGAAGACATGCCTGAACCGGACCAGTTGAAGAAGGCAGTGGCCGCTTTTAAAAATAGTCCAGATAATTATATTTGCTTCCAGGCGGCATTGAACTACTTCAATAAAAATGAAAATTTCCTGACTAAAATGTTCACTCTGGAGTATTCCAGCTGGTTCGATTGCCTGTTGCCCGGGCTTTTTCGAGCGGGGTTTCCTATACCTCTCGGCGGCACGAGCAACCATTTCGATGTACAAAAGCTAAAGCAAATTGGGGCATGGGACCCATTTAACGTTACCGAGGACGCTGATTTGGGAATCAGGGCATCGGTCAGAGGGTATAAGGTTGGCGTTATCGACTCAACTACCTACGAAGAAGCAAATTCGCAGTTAAATAACTGGATAAGACAGCGTTCAAGGTGGGTTAAGGGATATCTGCAGACTTTCCTGGTGCATAGCCGACATCCATTAAAGGCCATCAAAGCCATGGGATTTTCGGGGTGGGTCAGCTACACCTTGCTTATCGGGGGAACTCCGGCCACCTTCCTCCTCAGCCCCATAATGTGGATACTATGTATATGCTCTTATTTCCTGAACATATCCGGGTACATTAATGTACCGGCTGCATTACTCTACCTGGAGACCTTCAATCTCTTCGCGGGAAATATTCTGGTTATCTTCATCGCCATGATGGGCGTATTCCCCAGAAAGAACTATAACCTCCTGCCTTATGCTGTGCTGAGCCCAATATACTGGATGTTACAATCAGTGGCAGCCTATAAGGGGCTCTGGCAGCTGGTGACAAAACCTTTTTACTGGGAAAAGACTACGCATGGAATAACTAAGAAAAAACCGAATTCGCAGGCGTTAATCCACGTCACACAATATGACGTTTAGCGCTATGGGGTAACGATTTATCATGTTACTGGATAACTCAGGCCCGGATTGTCTGTGGCGAACCGTTTAGGAGAGGCCGCAAGGGTTGAGGGTGGCTGGCTTTTGCTAATAAACCGTGAAAGCCAGCGGCTGTCGTAGCTCGGGTTTGGGGGGGATAAATTCGGGGGGCCGGACAATATCAAACGTCATCGCTTTCTGTTTACATCCCACCACGCACACGCCGCACCCCACCCCAGGCATTTCTCCTTGTTCACTAAAGCCTTCGGCTTGGCGGCGCCGGCGATAGGCACCATTTCTATCGCGCCGAAGGGACAGCGCTTTAAACACTGCTGACAACCCTTGCAAAGCTCCTGTTGTACTTTAGCTTGAAACCGACTGGGCGCGACAATCTCATTTAAGCGTCCTGATTGTATAGCGGGTTCGAAGGTAGAGCAGCAGTCGTTGCAGCAGTTACAGATAACACCGGAAAGAGAAGCGTTGTTACCGGGGGTATTATGCACCAGCCCTGCATCCTCTGATTCGTCCGATATCTCGATGGCCTCTTCCAGGGTGATGGCCTTCATCCTGCCGTCCCTCCCCACCTCATAATCCACCATGTTCCCAAAGTGCAGGCAGGTTAGCTCCGGCTTGCCGCATTTGCCGTATATCCGGCGGCAGTCGCAGGTCACCACGCCTATCTTCTCCGCCCTTTTCATCAACTCCACGATATTCTCATACCACAGGACTTGCTCCGGCCGGATATTCGGGTTAGCGGCGATAGCCTTGCGCGCCGGAATCACCCTGATGAGCGGTCTCCCGGCCATTTGAAATATCTTGAACCAGCCGTGTATCTCGGCAAAAGGCGAGATGACATAACGCTCATCCCTCCGCCTTAGCTCCAGCAAACCGCGAGGGGTGTATTTTGCGGCGCTGAACATCACGCGGGCGTTAAGCTGATGGGCATTACCCCAGGCAAGGTATTGCGTTTTACCCCGGAAAAGCAGGCCGCGCCGGGCGAGATTATCCAGCTTGGCGGAGGCGGTATTTTCGTCAAGGTTGAGCGTTTGTGCCACTTCCGCGGGGGTCTTCGGCTTGGAAAGTTCGAGGAGATAGCACCCTTCTTCGGGCGTCATATACAGCTCAAGTAATTCGAGGAAATGCGCATCGCCAACCAAGCGGTACTTTTCAGCTAATTTATAATAGACTTCGTTTTGGGCTGACATTCTTGCCCTCTAAAAACAGATGCTAAATAATATTATTTTGCTTCGTACGACCCGAAGATGAAATCGAGGTCGCCCTGGAAAGCGGCGAACTGCTCCGCCGGAAAGAGTTTCTCATCCACGTCAATCATCAGCTTGGTCTCCCCTTTTACCCGGCCGACGATATGCACTCGCAGGCACTCTTTTTCCTCTTTGCCCGTCTTAGCGTTGAAGGTGAGGGTAGCACGGGTGCCGAATAACGCCGACTCATCGGGGAGGGTGTAGGTTTCCATCTTGTTCTCGCCCGGGCTGACGCCCTGCCTTAGAATAAAGTCCTTTATCTCTGCGAACAGCAACTCGGGGTTTACTTCCTTATAGGTTTTTCGTATCTGCATAACCCTACCTAATCTCCCTATATAGTCCTTCATATTACCCTCTCCACTTGTGGGAGAGGGATTAAGGGTGAGGGGGCTTTACCTCATTTCCTTACCCAGGTTAGCCAGGAACTCGGCGTTGGTCTTGGTTTTGCGCATAAAGTCGAGCACGCGCTCTGTCGCCTCTATGAGCTTATCGGAGTCGCCGGCGATGATGCCCACCATGCGCCGGAGCAGCCAGACCTGTTTCAGCGTCTCTGCATCGAGCAGCATCTCCTCGCGCCGGGTGCCGGAGCGCGGGATGTCCATCGCCGGGAAGACGCGCCTCTCGGAAAGCCTGCGGTCGAGGTGAAGCTCCATGTTGCCGGTGCCCTTGAACTCCTCATAAATCAGGTCGTCCATGCGGCTGCCTGTATCGACCAGGCAGGTGGCGATAATTGTCAGGCTGCCGCCCTCCTCGGTGTTGCGGGCGGCGCCGAAGAAACGCTTGGCCGGGTGCAGGGCGGCGGGGTCGATACCGCCGGACAGCGTGCGGCCGCTGGAAGGCATGGCCAGGTTATAAGCGCGGGTCAAGCGCGTAATCCCGTCGAGCAGGATAACCACGTCCTTACCGCTTTCCACCAGGCGCTTGGCTCTTTCCAGTCCCAGTTCGGCGACGCGTGTCTGGTTTTCCACCATCTCGTCGAAGGTGGCGGCGATGACCTCGCCCTTGACCGAGCGTCTCATGTCGGTGACCTCTTCCGGACGCTCGCCGATGAGGCATACTATCAGGTGGATATCTTCGTACTTGGCAGTAATCGCGGCGGCGATGGATTTCATGAGCAGTGTTTTGCCGGCCTTGGGCGGTGATACAATCAGGCCGCGCTGTCCCCGTCCCATGGGGGCGATGAGGTTCATCATGCGGGAGGACAGGTCGGCAGGGTTGTACTCCAGGTCAATAAGCTTGTCGGGGAAGGTGGGGGTAAGCGAGCCGAAAGGCTGCCGGCCTTTAATCGTCTCGGGGTCCAGGTTGTTGATAGCCACTACCTGTAAAAGGCTGAAGTATTTTTCATTGCTCTTGGGCGGGCGTCCCTGCCCTGTAACCATGTCGCCGTTGCGCAAGCTGAAGCGGCGTATCTGCGAAGGTGAGATATAAACATCCGTCTGGCCGGGCAGCAGTGACTGCTGCCTGAGAAAGCCGTAGCCGTCGGACATGATTTCCAGGATCCCGGAGCAGAAAATGTTGCCCTGCTGCTCGGTATGAGATTCGAGCAGCCGCATAATAATGTCGTGCTTTTTAAGGTTATTCGGGCTGGCAATTCCTATTTCCTTAGCCATTTCAACGAGCTCTTCCTTGGTCTTGCCTTCGAGCTCGCTCATAACCATGGTTACGCCCTTTTGTGAACCCACTTCCTTCTCGGGAGCGGGGGGAACACTGCCGTTTTTCACCTCGGCATCAGGAAGTTCCGCTACCGGCTCTTTTTCGGGGAGGGGGGTGTTATTGGTGCTGTTTTCTTTTTTAAATTCCATTTCCATCATTTGCTCACACTCTTCCAGTCGGCTAAGAATTTTTTAATACCGACATCAGTCATCGGGTGCTGTATCATCTGCATCAGCACGCTGTAAGGCACCGTGGCGATGTGCACCCCGGTCAGGGCGGCGTTGGTACAATGTAAAGGATGGCGTATGCTGGCGGCGATGACCTCGGTATCCAGATCGGGGTAGTTATCCAGTATGGTCAGTGTATCCTCGACCACCTGCATACCGTCCTGCCCGGTATCGTCCAGCCGTCCCACAAAAATGCTGACGTAAGCGGCCCCGGCCAGCGCCCCCAGCAGCGCCTGGTTGGCTGAAAAACACAGCGTCATATTCACCTTGATTTTCTCTTTGCTCAGGACGGACGTAGCGCGGAGGCCGTCGGCGGTAATGGGTATTTTGATATTTACATTGGGCGCCCAGGCAGCCTTGATACGGGCTTCTTTTATCATCCCTTCGGCGTCTTCCGAAAGTACCTCCACGGAAACCGGGCCGTCAATTATCTTACATATCTTTTTCGTGACGGTCTCATAATCAGACGTCTTTTCTTTAGCCAGTAGCGAAGGATTGGTCGTTACACCACTGATAATGCCCAGACTGGCGGCCTGTTTGATGTTTTCGATATTGGCAGTATCCAGAAAGATTTGCATAGGATTCTCCTTTTTAATCAGCCTGGAGCGGCAGCGGGGGCTGCGCCCCCTCGCGGAATATACCCTTAGCCGCGCCGATGAAATCCATGAAAAGAGGATGAGGCCGGCCGGGCCGCGACCCGAACTCGGGATGGAACTGGCAGGCTAACATCCAGGGGTGGTCGGCCAGTTCGCAGATTTCAACCAGCGTGTCATCGGGGGACATCCCGCTGTAAATAAGCCCCGCTTTATGGAGCGGCTCGCGGTACTCATTGTTGAACTCAAGGCGGTGCCGGTGGCGTTCCATGATGAGGGGTTGACCGTAAGCTTTTGCGGCCAGGCTGTTCTCCAGCAGCTTGCAGGGGTAGTTGCCCAGGCGCATTGTAGCGCCTTTGGTTATCAGCTTCTTTTGCTCTGTCATGTAGTCTATGACCGGGTAGCGTGTTTTCGGGTTGAACTCGGTAGAATTTGGCTCATTAGAGTTATAAATATGGCGGGCAAGTTCGATGGTCATTATATGCAGCCCCAGGCACAGGCCGAAGTAGGGGATTTTATTTTCCCGGGCATATCTGGCCGCTATAATCATGCCTTCGATGCCTCTGTCGCCGAAACCGCCGGGAACGATGATGCCCTGGGCGGAACGCAATAAATTATCGGCTCCTTCTTTTTCGAGCTGCTCGGATTGGACCCATATCATTTTGAGCTCACGGTCGTTATTCAGAGCGGCGTGGTACAGCGCCTCGCGCACGGAGTAGTAGGCGTCGTTGAGCTCGACATACTTGCCGACGAGTGCAATATTAACGGGTTCATGGGGTGTTTTAATGCGTTCCACGAGCCCGCGCCAGTCCCCGAGGTCGGCAGGTCGCGCTTTAATGCCGAGCTTGTCGATAATCAGCTGTCCCAGCCCTGATTCTTCAAGAATTAATGGTATTCTATAAATAGTATCTACGGTAGGCAGAGGAATCACGGCCTTTTTTTCTACGTCGCAGAACAGCGAGATTTTGTCCCTTATCCCCTCAGCGATGGGATAATCGCTGCGGCAGACGATGACATCCGGCTGGATACCAATGCGCCGCAGTTCGTTAACGCTGTGCTGGGTGGGTTTGGTCTTAAGCTCCTTGGTGGAGTTGAGATAGGGCAGGAATGTCACGTGGATATAAAGCACGTTTTCCCGCCCGACATCGTTTCTCATCTGACGGATGGCTTCCAGGAAGGGCTGCCCTTCGATATCGCCCACCGTACCGCCAACCTCGATGAGTACCACCTCGGCCCCGGATTTATCGGCCAGTTTCTTGAACCGCCCTTTGATCTCGTTAGTGAGGTGGGGCACAATCTGGATGGTGCCGCCGAGGAAATCGCCGCGCCTTTCTTTGGCGATGAGGGCGCTGTAAATCTGTCCGGATGATGTACTGGAGTCCGCGGTGCATTCTATATCGATAAAGCGTTCGTAATTGCCCAGGTCGAGGTCGGTCTCGGCGCCGTCCCGGGTGACATAAACCTCGCCGTGCTGATAGGGCGACATTGTCCCGGGATCGACATTCAAATAGGGGTCGAGCTTTTGGACGGCCACGGTGATGCCGCGGCTTTTAAGGATTGTACCGATGGAAGCGACAGTGATGCCTTTACCTACGGAACTGACCACGCCCCCGGTTACAAAGATATATTTTGGCATATATGAAAACCAGGCATTAACATATTTGGAATAACTCCAGCCTTGTTATTAGGAATCTGAACGGGATTTAGCAATCAAGTGCCTCTGGATTAATAATTTGCACTACTACAATAGAAATAGGAACAAGCTGTCAAATCAGGTGGGGGTTTCTTCTTATTATAAGAACGAGAATATGGTTTGTCAAGGGGGTTATTCCTACTAAGGAACTATTCCATTTCAACTAAAATTGACACCCCTTTTCCCCCCAGTGTAGACTATATTTGGTGTTTATTATTTCCCTTCAGGAGTAAATCGAATGGATTTTTTAAAACGCACTGACCCGGAGTTAAGCGCAGCCATAGNNAATATGCCGAGGGCTACCCCGGCCACCGCTATTATCGCGGCTGTGTAAATATGGATACCATTGAGGAACTGGCTATCAAGCGCGCCAAGGAACTTTTTCACGCCGAGCATGCCAATGTTCAACCCCACAGCGGCTCCCAGGCGAATATGGCGGCCTATTTCGCTTTACTGGAATACGGTGATACCGTCATGGCGATGGACCTTTCCCACGGCGGCCATCTGACCCACGGCTCTCCGATTACTTTTTCCGGCCGGACGTTTAACTTTGTGCACTACCACGTTAACCGCGAGACCGAACGCCTTGATTTTCCGGAAATCGAAAGACTGGCCAAAGAACATAAACCCAAGCTGATACTGGCG
>PLLL01000034.1:17684-45714 GCA_003141235.1 Dehalococcoidia bacterium | reverse complement strand
TGGGAGAGGACTAAGGTGAGGGGAAAAGAAAATACTTGATTCCCGCGTCAAGCCCGATAATTACGATTAAAGAAAGGAACTAATATGAAATATAATCTGGCAGTATTACCCGGTGACGGCATCGGGCCGGAAGTCCTGGCCGAAGGCGTTAAAGTCCTGGAGGCAGTCGGCAAGCGTTGCGGGCACAGTTTCGAGCTGACCTACGGACTTATCGGCGGCGTAGCTATTACCGCGGAAGGCACGGCGCTATCCGAGGCTACCGTTAAAATGTGCAAAAAACAGGATGCTATACTATTCGGCGCGGTCGGCGACCCGCGTTACGATGACCCTATGGCTAAAGTACATCCGGAAGATGGCTTATTAAGATTGAGGCAGGCGCTGGATACTTTCGCTAATATACGGCCTGTATTTCTCTTCCCGGAACTCATTGAGGCCACGCCGCTAAAGACAAATATCGTTAAAGGCACTGATTTTGTCGTTGTCCGCGAGCTGACCGGTGGTCTTTACTTCGGCAAGCCCAAACGCCAGTGGACTACATCCCGCGGACGCCGGGCCGTGGATACGATGGCCTACTCGGAACAGGAAATCGCGCGTATCGTGCATGTTGGCTTTGAGCTGGCACGCAAACGGCGCAAAAAGCTGACTTCCGTAGATAAAGCTAATGTGTTGCTGTCGTCCCGGCTATGGCGCCAGGTGACTATGGAGATTTCTAAAGAATACCCTGACATCGAGCTGGACCATATGCTGGTGGACACCTGCACCATGCGCATGATACAAACCCCGACTTATTTCGATGTCATCGTGACTGAAAATACCTTCGGCGATATCATCACCGACGAGGCTTCCACGCTGACCGGTTCGATGGGCATGATGCCCTCTGCCAGTATCGCCGGCATACCCGCGGAAGGCGCGCGGATTATCGGCTTTTATGAGCCTATTCACGGCAGCGCGCCAAAGCATGCCGGAAAGAACGATGCCAATCCCATCGCTACTATCTTAAGCGTAGCCATGATGTTCCGCTATTCTCTGGCCCTTGAAAAAGAAGCCCGGATGATTGAAACCGCCGTCGAAGATATCCTCAAAGAAGGCTATCGGACTTATGATATAATGGGCGCAGGCATGAAGAAATTAGGCACCAAAGAGATGGGCGATGTTATCGCTAAAAAGGTGACAGGAAAGTGACAATCCTCCTCGTTCCCCGATTGTCATCCTGAGCGGAGCGAAGGATCTCAGGGTGGGGGAGGAGTTTGAAACCTTATCGGTCGCTACTTGTTACTTATTGTAACTTTGGCGGGAGGGGACTGAATGAAACAGGTACAACTTTACGATACAACCCTGCGTGACGGCGCCCAGAGCGAAGGCATTTCCTTCTCTGTAGTGGATAAACTGCACATCGCTAATAAACTCGACGAGCTTGGCATCCACTATATCGAAGGCGGCTGGCCCGGCTCCAATCCTAAGGATGCCGAGTTCTTCGAACGTATACATGAATTAAAGCTGAAAAATGCGCAGATAGCTGTTTTCGGCAGCACGCGGCGGCGCGGTCTCAAGGCTGAGGAAGACAACAACCTCACCATGCTCGTTAAAACCGGGGCGAAGGTTGCGACATTGGTGGGAAAAAGCTCCGACCTCCAGGTTATTAACGTCCTGAAGGTGACGCTTGAAGAAAACCTGAGCATGATTGCCGATTCGGTACGCTATCTGAAGTCGAAAGGCATGGATGTTTTCCTGGATGCCGAGCACTTTTTCGACGGCTTTAAACATAACCCCGATTATTCCCTGAAAACGCTGGAAGTAGCCGCGGAGTGTGGGGCCGATTGCCTGGTACTCTGCGACACCAACGGCGGCGCTCTTCCAGAAGAAATAGCCAAAGCCGTTAAAGCAGTTGCCAAAGCGACGAATGTGCCGCTGGGGATTCACTGCCATAACGACGGTGGTCTGGCGGTAGCCAATACGCTGGCGGCGGTGGCGGCGGGGGCAACGCAGGTTCAGGGCACCATCAACGGTCTGGGTGAACGCTGCGGTAACGCCGACCTGTGCACCATCATACCGGCTTTAAAACTGAAAGTGGGTATCAACTGCATCAGTGATGAGCAGCTGGCCTCGCTGACCGAAGTTGCCCACTATATCAGTGAACTGGCTAATGTAGCTCCGGACCCCTTCGCGCCGTATGTGGGCGCCAGCGCCTTCAGCCATAAGGCCGGTTACCACATGGATGGCATGAACAAGTGGCCGGAGGCCTACCAGCATATCGACCCGGCTAAAGTGGGCAACAGCCAGCGGACGGTAGTATCCGACCAGTCCGGCAAGCGCAATATCATCACCAAAGCCAAAGAGCTGGGAATAGACCTGTCTGATACGGATAAGGAAGTCAAAGATTTACTGGATCATGTCAAGCAGCTGGAGAGCCGCGGCTTCCAATATGATAACGCCGAGGCCTCTTTCGAGCTTTTACTGCACCGCGCTAAACCCGACTATAAACCCCCGTTCGAGTTGGTCGACTTTATGGTGGTGGTAGAAAGCCGGCGGCGTCCTTCCACGCGCAAGGCGGCAGACGAGATGCTCTCCGAGGCCGTCGTTAAGGTGAAGGTGGATAGTGAGATAATCCATACCGCCGCCGAGGGCGATGGCCCGGTCAACGCCCTGGACATGGCCCTGCGTAAAGCCTTGTTACAGTTCTACCCCAGCCTGTCACAGGTCAAGCTGGTGGACTATAAGGTCCGCATCCTGGAAGAGAGCACCGGCACCGAATCACAGGTGCGCGTCCTCATCGAATCCAGCGACGGCGTTAACGAGTGGCACACGGTAGGCGGCTCGACGAATATCATCGAAGCCAGCTGGCTCGCCCTGGCCGACGGTCTGGAGTGGTGGCTGCTGAAGCAAGAAAAATAGCAAGCGTCCCGGGAGAAACAGTATGAAAATCAGTATCATCGGCGCGGCGGGTTGCGTCGGCTCCAGCATCGCTTTCAATATTGTCCGTCATGGACTGGCGGATGAATTGATGGTGGCGGATATCCGGCGGGACTGGCTGGAACACCATGCCATTGATTTCTTCGATGCCGCGGTAGCCGGTAAAATCGACATCCGTGTGAAAATGGGCAGCCATCAGGACTTGTCAGGTTCGGATATCGTCGTCATGGCGGCCGGCACCGGCGTAACGCAGGGCGCGCGTTCCAGCGGAGGCCAACTTACTTCGCGGCAGCATTTGCTTCCATTGAACCTGGAGATTGTCCGTGAGTGGGCCACTGAGATAGATCGTTATTGCCCGCAGTCTGTCGTCATTATGGTCACCAATCCGGCGGACGTATTAAACTATGCCGCCTATTTATTAAGCTCAGGTAAAGAACGCCGGCGCTTTATCGGGTACGCTTTAAATGACACCACGCGCTTTCAAATCGCTCTGGCGGAAGCCCTTTCCGTAGCTCCATCGCGCATAGAAGCTACAGTTATCGGCGAGCACGGCGGCAGTATGGTCTTGCTTTTCAGTTCGGTGAGAGTTGATGGCAAACCCGTGAAAATTGCTGAAGACGTCCGGGCGAAGATAAGAGCCAGGACTAGCGATTATTTGCCCCATATGCTCCGGCTGAACGTGGCGCGCACCTCCGGCTGGCTCACCGGGGTAGGGGTGGTAAATATGGTCAGCGCTATCGTTCACGATACGGGTGAGGTTATTCCCTGCTGCGCTGTAGTTGACGGCGAGTACGGGTATAAAGATACCTGCATCAGCCTGCCGCTTTCTTTAGGGCGCGAGGGTATTAAGAAAATCATCAACCTCAAACTTATGCCGGAAGAAAAGAAACTACTCGATAGCTCCGTGGCAACTGTCCAGAAGTCCATTGATTACGTCAAGGGCGGGTAGGCAGCTGCTTTTAACTCTGCCAATGGGCTGAAACCGATGCGGTTAAGATAGAGAAATAAGGCTTTAATCTAGATTTGCTGGCCTTAACATACCCGTTAACTCACTCCCTTAAGCTCCCCTCTCTATTACACTTCCCTTTGTTGTATAATATTAAGTAGCGATACATATTCAATTCACCTTTGGAGGTCTGAGATGGGCGATATTAAAAGCGCTGCCGAGATAGCCCGTGAAAAGCTGGATAAAATAGGCGCGCCGACGGATGCCGAGCGCCTTAAATGGAAATACGGCCCGGAGGGTGAAAAACTGGCGGCGCGTTATCTTAAGGAAGATACGTTAAACCTGGCCGCAGAAGTTAAAAAGTTCGATGACAAAGCGAAGCAGTTCCTCGCTGACAGCGTCAGTGATATCCTCCTGCGCAATATCGGTCTGCCCAAAAACGAAGCCTCCATCAAGACCAATAAAAAAGCTATGGACGGTCTGAAACTGCTGAAAAACGATAAATCGGCGGTGGAAAATGTTTTCAGCCGGATGAAGCACATCCTCGAACACTATGTGAAGGAAGGCGCCGAGCAAAAGAAACAGGCCTACGAAGCGCTCAAGCAAGACTTCGATGCTAAATATCAGCAGGCCATCCGTCAGAAAACCGGCGTCAACGCCAGGGTTAAAATAGATGTGGAAAAACAGCCGCAGTTCCAGGAAGAGTGGCTGCGTGTGCAATCCCAGATGGAAGGGCAGTACCTGACGCTCATGGATGATTATAAAAAGGAACTAGCCGCAATTAAATAGACAAATAAATATCATTCCCGCGCAGGCGGGAATCCACATTAAGCATTCTCACTCTTTGGGGGTATTGACGTCCCTCTTTTGTAAAGAGGGATAAGAGGGAGATTTTATTCTGTCATTCCGGCGAAGGCCGGAATCCAGTGGGGGGATAAGGGGAGGTCTGGATGACTGGTTCAAGCCCAACCCTGACAATATTATAATTAGGTTGACATAATGGATATCGATAACGAAAGAATCGAACGCGCCGCCCGCTCTACCGAGATACTGCGGTATCCCCGGCAGCACCTGGCCACTTTCGGCATTACCAATCTTTTCTACTACATCGTCACTGATCCCGTCTATTCCGAACTTACCCCCGATACCACCGAGACAGTTATCCGGGAAGGCAGGGTCATCGCTGAAAGGCCCAAAATCGTCACGCCTTATTATTTAACCCATCTGGATGGATTCAGCACTGATGCCAAACGGTACTTTCAGATGCTGCTCAACGCGCACGGCCCGGATATGCCCGGCCTCTTTTACACCTATAAAAACGAGCCTGGCAACCTCAATATCGTCTCGGACGGATGGCAGGCCGTCATCGAAAAGCTCAATACGGAAATCGATAAAAAGGGCGACCCGCTGGCGGCCATTATCAAAGGCCAGGATGACCTGTGGGATGTCTCCCTTTTAAAGTTTATTTATGAGATAACGAGCCGTTCCCTGCGTACCAACGTCCAGCAGCTTGGCGCCAGGGGCATGCTCGGTATGAGCCACGGCGGTATACCCGTCGGCGCCCGGCAGAAAATCGAAGAGATGTTTCAGCAGGTCACTACCGGCGAAATCAAGCCCTATGAGCTTGAAAGCGAGCTTAACCGCTGGGGCGCTTTTGAGGAATACCAGGACCGGTTCTTCAACCTGGTCAAGGGGAGAAAATAGCTGATGTCTGATGATACCATCGTTATTCGACCTCCGAGCGAGGCGAATAGTTTCCTGCTGCCGGTCACGATAGGGTGTTCCCATAACGCCTGCGCATTCTGCAGCACTTTTTACGATTTTAAATTCGGCGTGCGCAGCATTGTAGATATTAAGCGCGATATTGACGCTGTCGCTATGCACTACAGCCGCAGCGTCAGCCGCGTCTTCCTGGAAAACGGCGACGCTTTAATCGCCCCTCAGGAGACACTGGTAGCAACGCTGCAGCATCTCAAAGACCGGTTCCCCAATCTGGAAAGAGTCGGTACTTATTCCACACCGAAAGCGGCGCTTTTAAAAAGCTCTGAAGAACTTAAACAGCTGCGCAAACTCGGGCTGACCATCGCTTATCTTGGCGTAGAAACAGGCGATGAAGAGCTTCTTAAAAAAATCAATAAAGGTGCTACCCGCGCCCAGATTATCGAGGCGGGGCGTAAGTTGAAACAGGCGGGCATCACCACGTCTGTCACCGTGATATTGGGATTGGCCGGAACGGAAGGCAGCGAAAAACACGCCATCGCCACCGGCAAGATACTCACCGAAATTGACCCGGACTTTGCCGGTGCGCTTACCCTGATGTTTATGGAGGGGACGGCTTTACATAAAGATTATCTGGCTGGCCGCTTTAAGTTGATATCGCCGTTCCAGTCGCTGGTGGAACTTAAGCTGATTATCGAGAACTCCAGCTTCACCGATTGCTTCTTTACTGCCAACCACGCTTCCAACTACCTGCCTATTAAGGCCAGGCTCCCGCAGCAGAAAGCCGAACTGCTCGCTTTAATAGAAAATGTGCTGGCTAAAAAAGATATGTCTATGCTGCGCCCCGAATCTATCCGGGCGCTTTAGTAAAACCACAACAGGAAGGCTGTATGGAAATCATAAATATTAAAGCTAGAGATTTATCTGAGGCGTGGTTTCTTTGCCTCCGTGAAGTATTAACAAAGGGGCGAGAATATACCATAACACGAGGAAGTTATTTAGGACAAACGCGTAAAGAACTAGATTTTGTAATCGTGCATATAAAGAATCCAGGAACTAAACCTTTAGTACCTGATGTCCCACTAGGTGTACCAGCTCCTAGCACAATGGAATATGTTGAAAATTACTTACCATACCTTATGACCTCACACAAACAAGTAGGAGAGCAATATACTTATGGGCAATACCTCGAAAGACAGATAGCTGAAGTAATCAAGATGTATAAGAAAGATGGTTACAATACCAATCAAGCTTATATGGCAGTAGGTGACGAAAAGTCGATTGATTTAAGTGATCCGCCTTGCCTTCGAGGTATTGATACGAGAATAATGGAAGGCTGTCTTCACTTTTTTGTATATTTCCGTTCGTGGGACTTGTGGGCAGGTTTTCCTTCCAATTTAGCAGGTATACAACTTCTTAAAGAATATATGGCGAGCGAGATTGGTGTTCAAGATGGGGAATTAATAGCGATGAGTAAAGGTCTACATCTATATAAATACGCTTGGGAACAAGCCCAAGCAGGTGCCAGAATGGACAAACTAAGGACTGGGCAACTAGAGTTAGAGTTTCCGTTATCTCTTGACTGGGACGGGACGTCAATAAAAAAGGTTAAAACGAATCGTAAACGAAGATAGTTTAACATAACGTTAATAACGATTCAAAGCTAATCAGCTACGGATTCGTTTCCTGTAAATGAAAAAATATATAACAAAGTTACGGCTAAAAAGTAAGAGAGGTTTTTTGTGGATCATATTGAAGTTGTAGCTGAAATGATTGTAAATTCGAAGAAGGTGGTTGTATTCACCGGCGCCGGATTCAGCACCGAGTCCGATGTCCCTGATTTTCGCGGTACGAATGGTATCTGGACTAAATTCGACCCCGATGAGCTTAATCTGCCTAACTTCCTCCGCCGCGAGGACATCCGGGAAAAATACTGGCAGGTGCATAAGCTGTTCTGGGAAGCGGTGAAAGACGCCAAGCCTAATACCGGGCACTATGCTGTCACCGAACTCTATAAACTCGGCAAGCTGGACTGCGTTATTACCCAGAACACTGACGGCCTGCACCAGAAATCCGGCACGCCCGATGAGAAAGTCCTGGAACTGCACGGCACGATGCACTGGGTAGACTGCCTTGACTGCCACAAGCGCTATCCCAGAGATTACGCCCACCAGAAGATGCTCGCCGGGGTAAAAGTGCCGCGCTGTGAGAAATGCAACGGTATTCTTAAGCCGGCAACAGTGGCTTACGGCCAATCGATGCCGGAAAGGGAGACCCGCGAGGCGGAAATACGGTCTGGGGGCTGTGATTTATTCCTGGCGGCCGGTTCTTCGCTGGTGGTCTATCCCGCGGCGCAGATGCCCATCGTCGCCAAGCAGAATGGTGCGAAACTGGTCATTATGAACTTCACCGAAACGCCGCATGACCACTATGCCGATGTCCTCATCACGGAAAAGACGGGAGAAACCCTGTCGAAGATTGTCGCCCGCGTAAAAGAGAAAATAAAGGCAAAATAAGAGCTTAATGCTTTACTTTAAAGTCAAATTACTGCTATCCGCTATAGTTCTGCTGCTCCTCCTACCTCTTCTCTCCGGTTGCGCTTACACCCCGGACCTCGATAGCCAGATACGCGAGGTCACCAATCCCTACCGCTTTCGTTTGCTTAACTGGGAGGTTAAAACTCTATCCGGAGAAGCAGTAAATATATTGGATAGACATCAAGCTGTTACAGATAATACCACGTCTCAAGAAAGATTGATCGAGCAGCGGGTAAGAGCCGCCTTCTCCGAGCAGGGGATTTACAACCCGCTGGATAGATTCGTCACGCTGAAATTCGGTTTCCCGCCGGTCGATATCTACGTGGGAAAGCCGCCGCACCTGCTCGTCGTTTCTCCCCGTGACCGGATAGAAAATATCAGCGAAGTCACCCTTCTGCCGGATATTGACGAGAAAGACATGGAGGCTATCGAGGCTAAAATCGACGCTCTTGGTTACTCGGCTCTGGTCGTTGATTTAGGCGGTCTTTCCACTTTTCCCAGCTATATTACCAATGAGGCTGATATAAAATTTATTATTGATACCACTGCCCATGAATGGCTGCACCTTTACCTGACCTTTACGCCGCTGGGGTTTCTCAACTTGCTGGATACAATCGGCCTTCGCCATGACTACGATATTTCTACGATGAATGAGAGCGTGGCCGACATGGTCAGCCAGGAAATCGGCGAGACGGTCTATCAGAAATTCTATGCCCCGCCCCCAACGACTAATACCGCGCCGGAGTTAGCGGAACCGGGTTTCGACTTCAATAAAGAGATGCGAGAAATCAGGCTGGCGGTAGATAGCTACCTGGCCAAAGGCGAAATCGAGACCGCAGAGAATTTCATGGAAGCGAAACGCCAATACCTGGCTGCCAACGGCTATAATCTCCGCAAGCTGAACCAGGCCTATTTCGCTTTTTATGGCACCTATGCCGATAGCCCTACCTCCGTAAACCCCATCGGCGCCGAGCTAAAGGAGCTCCGCAGCCAGAGCGCTTCCCTGAAAGATTTCCTGGACACGGTCGCGGCGATGACCAGCCCCCGGGACCTTGCGGAAAGCGTCCGGTAAGTCTATCATTCGCTAAATCCACCGCCGTATGATATATTTTTAAGGTAAGTATGATACCCGGTATAGTCAGCTTCATCACCAGGCGTGAAGGCCGCAAGTTCCGCCATCTGAACCCATCTATCGACTTTTCACTTATCAGTGGGGAAATGTTGGGTCGCGGCGACGGCCTCTCTCTTTACGTACACATCCCTTTTTGCCGGGCGCTTTGTCCTTTCTGCTGCTTTAACCGCTACCTGTTTAAGGAAGACCTCGCACGCCGTTATTTTATCGACCTGAAGCAAGAGCTTGAAATGTATCTGGAGCGCGGCTTCAGCTTCTCCGGCGTATATTTCGGCGGTGGCACACCCACGGTGCTCATGGACGAGCTGTCCGCTTTTACCTCATACCTCAAAATGCGGTGCCGGGTAGATCAAATCTCGCTGGAGACTACGCCCGGAGAGCTGACCGCTCAGAACATCGAGCTATTGAATAATATGGGCATCAACCGCCTGTCGGTCGGCGTTCAAAGCTTCGAGGAATCGGTTCTTAAAACTATGGGGCGCACCAACGGTCCTTCCGACGAGGTAAAAAAACGCCTGCTCATGGCCGAGGGACATTTCGATACTCTAAACGTAGACTTTGTCTGCAATTTCCCCGGCCAGACTATCAAGCAGTTTGAGTCTGACGTGGCCGCTTTCAAGGAGCTAGGCATCGATCAGGCCACTTTCTATCCTCTCATGGCATCGCCTCATAAGAAAGACGCACTGGAACGCCGCTTTAACCGTGTAGACAACTCGCGCGAGAGAGAATTCTACGATGTGATTTTGCAGCAGCTCTACCACGGTGGTTACTCCGCCTCCACCGCCTGGTGCTTTTCCCGCGGCGAGCGTATGATTGACGAGTATATCATCGAATATGATGACTATATCGGTATCGGTGGGNNGGCAATTTCTTCGTTAATACCTTTTCCCTCGACCGATACCACGAATTGACTAATAAAAACCAGTTGCCCATCGTTAGCTGGCGCCATCTTTCGGAAAAAGAAAACCTGCGTTACTATCTGCTGTCCAAACTCTTCGGGCTGAAGCTGGATACGGAGGCTTTCCGCCACCGCTTCGGCACAGATATGGCCCATAAATTGTGGGTTGAGCTTTCTTTCCTGAAGACTTTCGGTTTGGTTGAAGGGGATGAAAAGTTGAACGTCACCGAGCGGGGCATGTATCCGGTGAGTGTCATGATGCGTGACTTCTTCGCTTCTCTCAACACCTTACGGGAGCACTGCATCGAGCACCAGATTTAGTTTTACCAAACACGAATCATCCGTAGACGCTATCCATTTTGCCAGGTGATTCCAGCTTATGCCAGAATACATCATTTTTGAGCGACATGTATCCCGGCGGCGCCTAAAAGCAGGGGACGGTAGGTAACATCAATAAAGCCGGCCCGCAGCAGCATTTCCCTGACTCCTACCGGGGAGTAATAATCCACCATCGATTCTGCCAGATAGCGGTAGGCGCTTCGATTACCTGAGAGGATTATACCCACTGATTTAACGAAAATGCGCACGTAGAAATGGCAAAGCGCTCTTATCAGACGGTTCTGCGGCTGGCTTGATTCCACGATGACGTAGCGCCCTCCCGGTTTCAGCACCCTGAACACCTCGCTCAGATGAAGTTCACACAATGGGTTTTTGTAGGTCAGGTTTCGGAAAGCGAAGGATATACCCACGCAGTCGAAGTGACCGTCAGGGAAGGGTATTTTCGTGGCCTCGCCATGGATAAATGCCAACTTATCCCCTAAACCGGCTTTTTCGGCTTTGCGTTTCGCCAGCTCCAGCATGGGGACGCTATAGTCCAGGCCGGATATTTGTACGTTTTTCCCGGCCAGCCTGGCGATATTTAGAGACAGGTCGCCCGTACCGCACCCCAGGTCGAGGATGCAGGATGGATTTCCCTTGAGGCAGGCCACGGCGGTCAGCTTTCTCCAGCGTTTATCCTGGCCTAAAGTAATAATATGGTTCACCAAATCGTATCGCGGCGGCACCGCGGTAAATATACCGTGCAGAGGCGATGGGCTCCGGTTAAGGTCGGAATTGTTGTTCATAATCACTCTAAAAGATACGCCCTAAAATGAAACCGATGCCCAATAAAAGTTGCGTTGAAAGTACCATCATCACATTGGCTGCCATACCGGGCATGAGTTTGGAGGGATCATCGTTATGCATAGCGCCGTTGATAGCCCTGATAGCAAGCGGAATTGTAAGTAAAGCCAGCAGCGTCCAGACGGGCATGACCCGCGCCATTGCCCAGACAAATATCCAGACATATACGGCAATGGCTACTACCGCATAAAAGATGGCCGCGTTTTTCTTGCCGATGGTAAGAGGCAGCGTCTTGCGATTGGCTTTAACGTCCGCTTCGGTATCTGGGAACTCGTTAAGCAAAAGCAAATTATGCACCAGGAAGAAGGACGGTATGGAGGCGATTACCGTCTGCCATGAATAAGTACCTGTCTGGACGAAGTATAGACCGAGTATCGGTAAGGCGCCAAGACCGATCCCCGCCGCTAATTCCGGCCAGGGACGCTTTAGAATAAAAGGGCTATAGACCAGGATAAAGAGAGCTGCCACCAGGAGCAGCGGCAGCAACTGCCAGCCGCTTACGATGATGAAATATATCCCTATGGGTATAGTAATGATTAACGCACCCAACCCAAGCCACAGCGCTTGTTTGGGAGTAAGCAATCCGGCCGGAAGAATCCCGCTCCCCCCGCTGAACGGGGTGCGTTTGGCCGCCAGGTCAATACCGCTTTTATAGTCGAAATAATCGTTGATGATATTAACACTGGCATGAGTAAGCACCAGTCCGAAGCCGGCGAGTAGGGCGTACCAGATATTGAAAGAATTATCATACCAGGCAATGGTCGCACCTAGAAAAGCCAAAACTACAGATAGCGTTAAAAACTGCGGACGTGTTTCCAGAATCCAGACTTTTAAGCGCATCGTCTTGCTCCTTATATTAGAGTAATATCACCCTGGACCAGTTCTATCTTCCGTTTGGTATTATAGCATAGACATGTTTAATGGTTCATTACCTTTACTTTAAGTTGGATATACATACGCTTAACAGGTCTGTTATCAATTTTAACAGTTTCAGGGCAGTTAGAATGTGTGTTTATATGTATTACTTGGATAGCAGTTAATAAATACAACAGCGATGTAAATATCTGATGGGTGTGTTGAGGACAAAACTACCATTGTCAGGCAGAATAGCATTTTAAAAACTATCCTGTCTATTGTGAGACACAAACTGCGGCAACAGCCTCTTAGCCGAAGGCTTAAACCGGGGCTTGGCTCGATATTATAGTTATTATCCCGGGGCCCTTCCACCAGGGAATGACCCCGGGATATGTAACAGGCTATTTATTATTTATTTACCAAAGAAGGGGGACTGCTCAAGATGCCTATCTTTTAAAGCCAGGAAGGCATCATCAAGAGCAATAGCTTCCTGCTTGGCTTTCTCTTCGAAGCTGTCCAGCCTTTCCGATACTTCGCTAATCCTTTCGCTCAGGACATCAGCGGCTTTCGCAGCTTCATCCCTGACCTTGGCAACAGCAGCCTCAGCGGCTTTCCTGGCGGCGCCGGCGGCTTCTTCACCAGCCTGCTTGGCCATATCAGCAGCAGATCTGGCTTCTTTAGCGGCACCCTGCGCTAATCTTACCGCTTCCGCTACCTCTTTGATATAATTCTCGAGGTCGTCAAGAATCTCGGGTAAAGGCTTGGTCATTATTTTGGGTTGATTCACTTTGATTGGCTCGTTCGCTTCTTCAGGTTTATTCGGTGTCTTAGCCATTTTAATAATCTCCTTATCACACTGAGTTCCTCAGTGCTATCTTACTTTTATTTTATTCTACTTAAGGTTTTTAAACCCCAAGCAGTGTAACCTTCAAATATAGGGGGATTTAATCTTCCCCAAAAACATTCAAATTATGATACTATTTTAATTATATCATAGAGTATTTAAGATAACATCATGGTAATATCTACGCTAATGGCTACTGATACAAATAATGTTGCCAGAACAATGATCGTAATAAAAACAAGGAATTCTTTAGAAAAGAGTATTTTTCTCACGAGTACAGGGGGTACGTTAACACTGAGTTTCTCAGATTGGTTCGCTATGTTGTTCATTTAACTATCTATAAAAGCACTGAGTTCTTCAGTGCTATCTAACTTCTATTTAATTTATGGAAAGTATCCAAAGAGGGGGAAGCATCTAGCTTCCCCCCGGAGCTTTCTTATATATATAACGATTATGGTAGCATGTTGGATAGGCCAATATTCAACATTATTAATGTGGCATTAAGGATAAACCAAGACTAATAGCTACAGAGCCAAACACTGAGGCCAGTACCGCGACTACCAGGAAAGCGATGAATTCCCAGGAACCAAGCACTTTTCTGATCAACGCGGTGGGGAGAGCGGCGGCGGCTTTAAGCCCCGCTTCCTCGGCAGCCCTGGCGGCGGCTTCGGCGGCGGCGATAGCCTGGCGCGCTACTTCCTCAGCCCTGGCAGTAGCCTTTTCCATGGCTCGTCTGGCTTCTTCAGCAGCAGCTCTGGCAGCCCTGGCCACCTCTTCTGCACGTTTGGCAGATTCTTCAGCGGCTCTCTTGGCTTCTTCGGCCCTCTTAGCAAATTCGGCACCGGCGGACTTGACGGCTGCCTCAGCGGCTTCTTTAGCTTCCCGCGCGGCCTGTTCGGCTCTACGTCCGGCTTCTTCAGCAGCTCTCCTGGCTTCTTCGGCCCTCTTAGCAAACTCAGCACCGGCGGACTTGACGGCTGCCTCAGCAGCTGCTCTCGCGTCACGTGATGCCTTCTCAGCATCGGCGGCCGCAGCTTCAGCGGCTTTAGCTAGATCCTCGGCACGTTTTACCAGTTGATGTAATGTTTGGGATGCAGCCTCAATAGCTTCATCACCGGCAGCATCAGCGGCCGCTGCCTTCTTGCGTGTTTTATCGACAACCTGGAGACCTTTGGCGGCAATATCTTTAGCTTCTTTACCCGTTGAATCGACTCTCTCCGCGAGACGTCCTGTTACTCTTGTAGCCGCTTCGATAGCGGCGTCGCCGGCGCTGTCAGCTGCCTGCGCCCTGATTTGCGTCGTATCGGCAGACTGTATTGCAACAGCGGCAGAGCGCTTGGCTTTCCTGCCTGCCTGCTCGGCTTTAATAGCAAAGTCTGCGGTAGCTGATTTGGTTACTTCTACCTTGGCAGTTTTTGCTTCCTTGGCATCATCATCGGCCTGCTTGCCGGCGGCATTAGCAGTTTCGATTGCTTCCTGAACGGCCTGGATGGCCATCTGGGCAACTTCTTGAGACCTGACGGCCGCTTCTTCAGCTGCTTTTTCAGCAGCGGCGGCGGCAGCTTTAGCAGCCTGTTCTATTTCTTCTGCTTTTCTGGTAGCTTCTTCAGCGGCCCTCTTGGCTTCTTCAGCAGCCGCTATAGCAGCCTGTGCGGCCGCTGCACCAGCGTCCTCAGCGCGTTTGGCAGCATCTGCCGACGCTTTCTGAGCAGCCTTAGAAGCTGCCTCAGCAGCAGCCTTGGCGGAAGCGGCGGCTTCTTGAGATTTCCTGGCAGCATCGTCAGCTGCCTTTTTAAAAGCTTCAGCCGCGGCTCTAGCAGCAGCACCGGCTTCTTCAGCGGCCCTCTTGGCTTCTTCAGCGGCCGCTATGGCAGCCCTGGCTACCTGTTCGGCTTTAGCAGCGGCAGCGGCGGCGGCTTTGGTGGCCGTTTCGGCAGCCATCTGGCCGGCCTTACGCGCTTCCTCTGCCCGTTTCTCTGCTTCGTTGGCTGCTTTAGTAGCATCTACAGCGGCCTGTTTGGCTGCCCGGGCAGCTTCTTCAGCTCTTCTGGCAGCTTCAGCCGCGGCCCGGATATTCGCATCCATCTCATCGAGAATCACAGGGAGCGGCTTGCTCATTATTTCGGGGGCTTTTTTATCATCTGACCCTTTGACACTTTTTGTAACCATTTATGGTCTCCTTTACAGCCTTCTGTTATTATAGCAGTCGTTCTTCGCGACAATTGGCTTCAGACTGATGCTATTATACTCTCTGTAAAACAAATTTACCAGACACGGGTCATTAAAAAAGCAGAAATACAACGCTATTATACTCCATTTCAGGGAGTTTTTCCAGATGCTCTTTATCCTTGGTTTGCGGTTGCGCAGATAAACATACTGTTAACGTAATGTACCTATTATATAATATATTAACAATTCTTGCATATATTAGTAGAAATCATAGCACCAGCCGCATCATATGTCAATAACCTTTCAGAGATATTCCCCTTGGATAGGCCTTGATGATATAATCGTTGTAGTGTAGGGAACTATCGAAACGAAATTAATACAGTTGACATAATAAATGAACGTAAAAACCGCTAGCCTTACCGATTTGACCGATGCCCAGCTTACAAGTCTTGTCCTTTCCATGGGAGAACCGGAATACCGGGTAAAACAGCTCCGTAACCAGATTTACCGGGGGCTGGCCTTTTCTTTTGAGGAGATGACTGACCTGCCGCTCGCTTTACGTCAGGCGCTGGAAAAAGTAACCCCCTTACATAGCCTGAAAGCGACACATCAGGTAGTAGGGCAGGACGGCACCATTAAAACCCTTTTCACTCTGGTCGACGGCAATACTGTAGAATCAGCCCTGATGGGTTATCCTCAAGCTAGCGGCAGGCAACGTAATACCGTCTGCATCTCCACCCAGGCAGGTTGTGCCATCGGTTGTCCATTCTGCGCCACGGGTCAACAGGGCTTCAAGCGAAACCTGACCCGGGGCGAGATAATCGACCAGGTGCTTTATTTTGCAAATTACTTAAAAAATCAGAATCATACCGCCCAGGAAATAACCGATAAAACAGCTTCTACTCTATCGAATATCGTCTTCATGGGAATGGGTGAACCGATGTCCAACTATGATGCACTCTGGCCGGCGATAGAAACACTGAACTCCCCGGACGGTTTCAGGATGGGTGCCCGCAATATAACTATCTCGACATCCGGGCTGGTGCCGCAAATAAAACGCTTGAGCAGTGAGAAACTCCAGGTAGGGCTGGCAGTCTCCCTTCATGCCGCTGATAACGCGCTGCGGGACAAGCTGGTCCCGATAAACAGGAAATACCCGCTGGAAGAGCTTATCCCCGCGTGCAAGGAATACTACCGCGCCACGGGACGCCGCGTGAGTTTTGAATACGTGCTCTTTAAAGGCATTAACGATTCTCTCCCCCGGGCGCGTGCCCTGGCGCAGTTGCTCCGTGGCTTGGCCTGCCACGTCAATCTCATCCCGGCTAATAATACGGGCGACCGCACTTACCAGCCGCCCTCACCTCAAACTATTCTCGCTTTCGAGCGGGAACTAAAGCTTAACCACATTAACGCCACGTTACGCCAGCCGCGGGGGCAGGATATTGATGCCGGCTGCGGGCAGTTGCGCAGCCGCTTTGTGAGTGAAACCGGAAGCCGAAAAAAGACACTAAATAAGGTATAAAAGCAGATGTCTCATCAAACGATAATGTGGATTGCCTTTGGAATACTTGTGCCGGTGGTGCTGGCGTTAGACCTCGGCGTTCTTCAGCGCAGGGCTCATACCATCAAGACCAGAGAGGCGCTGTTCTGGACCGCTTGTTATCTTGTGCTCGCTCTTATTTTTGCCGGTGCTATCTACTTTATACTGGGACGCGATAAATCTTTTACTTTCATCACCGGTTACATTGTTGAGCTATCGCTTAGCATGGATAACCTGTTCGTCTTCCTGCTAATATTTTCAACTTTCGCCGTTCCCTCAGACCACCAGCACCGGGTCCTTTTCTGGGGTATCCTCGGCGCCATCTTTATGCGGGCTATTTTCATCGCTTCAGGCATTGAACTACTGAAAAACCTGGAATGGGTGATTTACATCTTCGGCGCTTTCCTGGTCTATACCGGTATTAAAATAGCTTTAAAAAAAGACGGCGAAGTAAACCTGCAGAACAATCCTTTCCTCCGGCTTTGCAGCCGCTACCTGCCGATAACCGATACCTATCACGAAGGTAAATTTTTTATCAAAGACAAGCGGCGATATATAGGGACGCCGCTTATCCTGGTACTCATCGTTGTCGAGACGACCGATATCATCTTTGCCGTCGACTCTATCCCGGCAATTTTAGCCATAACACTTGACCCATTTCTGGTATACACCTCAAATATTTTCGCTATTATGGGTTTACGTTCCCTGTATTTTGCCCTGGCCGGCGCCACGAAAAAGCTGGCCTACCTTAATTACGGACTGGCCGCCATCCTTGCTCTTCTCGGTATCAAGATGCTGGTTTCCGCATTCTTTCACATACCGGTCGCGTTATCTTTGGGAGCGGTGGTAGGTATCCTGCTTTTTGCCGCTATCGCTTCACTGTTATGGCCGCCTAAAAAAGACATTATAACTTAATGAATAGGGAAGAAGCGGAGAGCACAGTTCATGGCCGGCATTCTCGTTGTCGTCCCTGTCGGCGCCACTGTGCTCATACTTGCCTGAATCTTCAACTCCATCGATCATATTTTACAGCCGGTGGTCAGCGCTATCTTCGGGCACAATATTCCCGGCGTCGGCTTCGGTGCGACGATAATTCTTATATATATAATAGGTACGATAGCCAGAAACATCCTCGGAAAAAAGATAATCCAATATGGCGAATCTCTCCTGGGCAAGGTACCGATATTCAAGCAACTCTACGGCGGTATCCGGCAAATACTGGATGCCTTTGCTGCCCCGGACAAGACCGGCTTCATGCAGGTGGTACTGGTGGAGTTCCCCAGGGAGGGTATGAGGGCTTTAGGTTTTGTAACCAATGAACTTAAGGATACTACCGGTTAAAAATTACTCAGCGTTCTTATCCCCACCGCCCCTAATCCCACCTCCGGTTTCCTGCAAATCGTGAAAGAAAAGGATATTATCCGCACCAGAATATCGGTTGAAGAAGCCATTAAGATGGTTGTCTCTGGCGGTAGAATGACACCTGACGAAGTCCAGAGCAAGATTCAATTTAAATAGCGGCGCCTCTAGCCACTTATCAGGCAGTTCCGGTGATAGGGCATACCTAAATTCCCCGGGTGTGTTATCCTTTAAATATTATCTTATTGAAAAGCACATCAAACGTGGCAATCCACTTCAACTTCAGTTCATCATTCCATGACGGGTCGAAATTAGGAAATTTTTCTATAAGCATGGTAAGTAGAGCGTTGTTTTCTGGTAGATGTTCCATACCTTGTGGAACTTTTTTACCTTGTGGAACTAATTTGCCTTGTGGCATAAGCGGGTATTGAGTGGTATTTGGAACAACTTTTTTAGCGCTTATCTTGGTCGCCGCACCATTATGTTCTGACCTGGTATGCTTGATAATATGCGGCGATATCGGCATACCGGCGTCGCTGGCCATGGCGATAAAGAATTTAACGCATTTCCTTCCTACATCATCAGTGAGATTAAAGGTGCTTTGAAAGCACTCTTCCAATTGAGAATAGGTAGCGCTGGCAAGGTCTAGATTGCTTTTCACTACGAAGCTAAACGCCTCGTTAGTTATACCTCGGACGAGCTGCATTCTCCGTTCGCCTTCGGCAGGTACCAGGAGCTTGAGCTGTTCGGTTGGTTTTCCGTTAGCATCGACAAGGCCAAGAAAGCGCATCGCCGCCATGAGCTGTGGGCCGGTACTTCCGGATAGTATATTGCTCCAAAAGCTGCGATCTATACGCTGCGGCGTTCCCTGTTCATGTAATCTATCGACGAAGTTGTGGAAGGTACGGTAGGACACATAAGGCGGCAGGTGTTTTCGGCCTTTATCCATAGTCATGGCATACCCTCTTTTTATCGTCCTAATTATATTCCAACCAAATGGAACATACAAGAGGATTGTTAAAGAATTGGCCACTATTTTTCTTATGGTATATCTACAAAACACTATGGAATTGGAAAGGACAGTTTTAGGAGTTTGCCTCTGGAACGTTATAGGATGAACTATGTTCTTGAAAAAACAGGAACACGGCACATCCAAATAAATAAGGAGGAATGGATTAATGGGTACCCCTATCGAGTATCAAAAGCTGATGACGGAAATCGTCTACATCAACCTGCCGGGACCTGAGGAACCGGCTCCGAACATGACCGGTGGAGAGCTGCTTCACGGTTTCCTGGCGGAACTGCATCGGATTGCCAATCCGGAGATGAGAGAGCACATCCTGACTCTCTGCAACAAATGGAACGTCCGCTTCCGCGAATCCAAAGGCAAATAGCATTATATAAATATATATAGGTAATAAACAGCAGTAAAAGTCCCGGCAAAGCGGGACCAAGGAGGACAAAATGAAAAGGGACAAAATCGGCGCCATTGACGTGGGGACAACCAAAGTCTGCACCATCATGGCGGACGTTAATGATAAAGAAGGGCTGCGTGTCCTGGGCGTGGGCATCACCCCATCGCACGGACTTCATAAGGGCCTGGTAGTTAATCTCAATGAAGCCAAAGAGTCGATTAAACAGTCGGTCCGGATAGCCGAGCAGATGGCCGGACGCAGACTGGAATCGGCCTATGTCGGCGTTACCGGCCGGCATATCAAAGCGGAGAATACAACAGGCTCTATCGCCATCACGCGCAACAACCAGATAGTTAATTCTGATGACCTTAAGCGCGTGCTGAGTGTCGCCCGCAGCTTTAAAGTCCCTTCCGAACAGAAAGTCCTTCATATTATCCCGCGCGATTACGTTGTCGATGGGCAGGGAGGGGTGAAGAACCCCATAGGATTGCACGGCTTCCGGCTGGATGTGGAAACCCACGTTATTACCGCAGCCGTAACCTCGATTCAAAACCTGACCAAGTGCATCCGCGGCATCGGTGTCGAAGTTGACGACCTGGTAATGGAACCGCTGGCAAGCGCCGAAGCCGTCCTATCTCCCGAGGAGAAACAGGATGGAGTGCTGCTTGCGGATATCGGCGGCGGCACCACGGACCTCGCCCTGTTCAAAGACAACACGATTTACCATACTTCCGTACTGCCGGTTGCCGGCTATCAGGTCACCCGGGATATCTCCATCGGCCTGGGGATTACTTATGAAATGGCCGAGGAAATGAAAAAGAAATATGGTAACGTAACCCCAATCGATCCGATAAGCCTCAATAACGACGCCGCTATTAACCATGATGGGCACAGCATTTCTTATAGCGACCTGTCTGAGATTATCCGCGTCCGCATCGAGGAACTGCTCCGGCTGATTATGCTGGAGATGCCTCAATCAGATTATAGAAAACTTATCCCGGCAGGGCTGGTCATTACGGGCGGCGGCGCTAACCTTCCCGGCATTGCCGAACTCGGTGAAAAAATAACCAGGATGCCGGTGAGGATCGGCAGGCCTTGCACCTTAAACGGTGTCTCGGATACCCTGAACAACCCGGCCTATGCTACGGGCGTCGGTCTCCTTCTATGGAAGATGAGAAACCAGGAGACGAATAATCCCGCCGCTAAAGAAAATGCATTACAAAAACTACTGACACAGATGTTTAAGCTCTTTAGATAAATTTTAATTGTCGTTGCATCATTAAGGAGGAATTATCATGGCAAACACACGTTACGTTCCCAGCGGCGCCAGGATTAAAGTCGTCGGCATGGGAGGGTCAGGTTGTAACGCCATTACCAGGATGGTTCGCGAGCAACTTCACGGCGTAGAGTTCATCGCGATGAATACAGATGCCCAGGCTCTCGAAATTACCGAAGCCACAGTGCGCATCCAGCTGGGCCCAAAACTTACCGGAGGTCTCGGCGCCGGCGGCGATAATACCATCGGACACAAAGCAGCCGAAGAAAGCCAGGATGCCATCCATGATGCGCTGGTTGGGGCGGATATGATATTTCTTACAGCGGGCATGGGCGGCGGCACCGGTACGGGGTCCATTTCAGTAGCGGCGGAAGTAGCCAAACGCACCGGCGCTCTTACCATCGGCGTGGTCACCAAACCTTTCAATTTCGAGGGCACTCATCGCGCCAAGGTAGCCGAGCAGGGCATTCAAGACCTCATGCCTAATGTGGATACCTTAATCATTATCCCTAACGACAGGCTGCTGACTCTTTGCGACCAGAAAACGAGTATCGATAATGCATTCCGCCTGGCCGATGAAGTTTTACACCATGGCGTCCAGGCTATTGCCGAGGTTATTACCGTCCCCGGTCTTATTAACCTTGATTTCGCTGACATACGGGCAATAATGAAAGATGCCGGACCTGCCTGGATGTCGATAGGGCGGGGCACGGGACAGAACCGGGCCATCGATGCCGCCAAAGATGCCCTGTCCAGCCCGCTGCTGGATGTCTCCGTGACAGGCGCCAAAGGGGTGCTATTCAATATCGCCGGCAGCAACACCTTATCTCTGTATGAGGTAAACAGCGCCGCGGAAATTATCCGCCAGGCCGTCGACCCGAATGCTAACGTTATCTTCGGCGTCGTGGTTGACCCGAATATGGGCAACGATGTCAGGCTTACCTTAATCGCCACCGGATTCGCTACCAAAGAGATGATGGCCGACGCCTCCAAAGAAAAGGAACTGACCAAAGTTCTCAAGGGTATACATGATGACGAACTTGATCTGCCTTCTTTCCTTCGGCGGAGCGGAACCTACAATACAAAAAGTGCCGGCATAGCAAAAAAAGTGTATAATTAACCAGGGCCATAAAACCCTGGGGATAGGAGAGGCCCCATGACAATTGCAGAACGCCCGATTGTTATCGAAGTAACCCAGAGAGAGTATAAACCAAACGCTAACCAGCTCCTGAAAGAGCTTATAAGCAACCGGTATTGCCAGGGACTGCTGCGGTTTTTTGTCGTCCATCCCAACGGCCGTTTCAGCAAATTGGCCATTATTCATGCCCTTGATGAAAACGGCACCAGGCCCGAAGTAGAAAGAGATCTGGAAAAGCTGGTAAATGATGGTGTCATTAAAACAAGCGTTGCGAACGGCATCCGCTATTACCTGCTGACCGAGGATGAACCGACACGCCATCTGGTTCTTAACCTGGCTGAGTTTGACTGGCGCCAGTGGCAAAGACTGGATCACTATTACATCGCCGACCGCCGGATACCTGCTTAGGAGTATTATCCTCCGCAGCAGCTCTATTCCGCGGTCCAATATAATCGACGCAATATTTAATTAAAAGGATGGAGACCATGGGAAGGAAAGCGGACAAAGCTGCACAGCGGAGAACCTACAAAGAAGCATTTAAAGAAGTAAAGCACGGGCATGGCACCCGCGCCATCAGGAAGAAGCAAGAATCGGCTCTGGGCAAATAATCTAGAGCTGGTGGCCGGCCTTCCTGGAGAGAGGAAGAACCATGACTACAGGAACTGTACGGCTTTTAGTCGAAGATAGAGGCTTTGGATTTATCGGTAATAACACCGGTAAAGATGTATTCTTCCATTACACTCAACTTGACGGCATCAAGTTCCAGACTCTTAAAGAAGGGCAGAACGTCCTTTACAGGGTAGGACTTGGCGCCAAGGGGTTCGAAGCCAAAGACATTAAACCTTATCGAGACTCTTTATAAGGTCGCCACCAAATAAAAAGAAATCCGGGGTAGGGTTAATCCCTTCCACCCGGCAAGGAGGATAGCCAGACAGGTAGTCTATCCCTGTATTGGTACAGCCATCCCTGGACGAAGCTGAACTCATATCTCTTAACCCGGAAAATATGGGTTCTATATCCAGGGTTTTTATTGGGTTTGTTTTAGTTATTTGTAAATAAAGTAAAATCCCCCGGAATCACCGGCTTCTCTCCGGGGGCTTGAATTTCCTGGCCGGATATTTTTCACCGCGAGTGATGAAAGGCAAAACCTACGAAATACGCTAGACAATCGGAAACCAATGAAATGCGCAAGGACGATAACGACCTGCTGCGCTTCCATGGCGATGCCGCGACTACCGCCGTCGATGACGCCGCCGCTAACTACCAGGCGCCTTCTATCATCGCTGCGGGCGCTGATGCACATAGCGTTTCTATGATTACCACCTTGATTAACCTCTGCCTGGCCATGGTATGTTTTAAAGCCCCCACCCTGATTGAAAAGGCCGGCCTGGCTAAAAGAGGCGCAATGATCCTTGCCTTCATCAATCTTCTCGCCTGGGTGCCGCTTACGCTGGCATTCTTTTTATCACGGCTGGGGATAACACCCGCCTGGTTTGCACTTCTATGGTTCATTAACGTGGTGCCGGGACTGCTGCTATCCTTTCAACGGGATAACTGGTTATCTAACATCATTCCTCATGGCACTCTGGGACGATACCTCGGACAACGCCTGGCCATCAAGAGCGCCTTTTATCTGGGAGCCTTCTTTCTTCTGGGTTATCTCCTGGACTCGTTCGGAAAAGATAGCCTGGCTGGTTTCGCAATAATATTTACCATCGCCATCGCCGTGTCACTCGTCGATTTTATCATCTTCACCTTTATGAGCCAGAAAAAGACCGCGACGATTAAGCCACCCAAACTCGAAACAGTGCCGCTTAGCCTGCCTGAGTACTTCAGCGAAATAAAGGAAAAGAAACTGAATACTTTTGTTCTTTTTACCACCTTTTTTTACCTTACCGTAGGGCTCAGCAGCCCGCTATACGCCGTCTACATGCTTAATGATCTGCATTTCAGCTACCTTAGCTATACCTTGGTTATTTCTGCAGAATATCTTGCCAGAGTCATCAGCGCGCCATTCTGGGGGCGCTATACAGATAAAGTTGGGAATATCAAAGTACTCGGCATAGTATCACGTATCATCCCGCTGATTCCGGTATGCTGGCTTTTTTGCCATAGCCTGGGTTATCTCGTTTTTGTACAAATAATATCGGGCACATGCTGGGGGGCTTTCGACCTCTGCACCCAGAGCTATCTATATAAAGTGGCCCCGCAGCCTAAGAAGCTGCGCTATATCGTTTATACCAGATTCCTGATACTTTTATGTACGGCCGTGGGAGGCCTCCTGGGCGCTGTCTGCGTTGACGGTATTTTCCCCACCTTCGGGAGCAGGATACTCAGCATTTTCTGGCTATCGGGCATTACCCGGGCATTAGTCGTATTGTATTTAATGCCTAAGCTGGTGGATTTAGCTGTATCCTATGGTAAGCCGCCTAACCCTCAGGAGGTAGACCTGGATACATTACACCGCGTGCTGGCATCCAAGCGCGGGCAATTCTACCGTAAACAACCGGCGGCACAACCTGCTTACGCCCGGCGTCAGAAAGCGGAAACCGCTGCCTCTGCCGACATCAACCAGCACGCCGGCCATCGCAAATGGGCTACACATGAAAAACCCAGGCCAGCGATACCAGAGCCTATTCCTATTATGAAACCGGCCAACGCAGACCTCCGGCTCTCCCATTATCGTGCGGCCATGGCCGCCAGTACCTGTAAGAAACAGCCGGTAGTTTTTCACCATAGGTTAGAGGCTAACGCGGAAAGACTAAAGCTGCGCTATGACCTCGAACGCCAGCTTAAAGACTTAACTAAACACGCCGAGGAAGCCATGACTCACCACGGGATTGAGGATAACGCGGAACGGCTGAAACTGCGCTACCACCTCAACCCCCAGCCCGAGGCTGCTGCCGTTCTCACTGAAAAAATTATAGCTCATCACAGGATTGAACAGAACGTAGAACGGTTGAAGCTGCGCTACGACCTTAACCGCCAGCCGGTGGCCATAGTAGCCCGCGCTGAAAAGTTACCGGTCAAGGCTTATGCAGAGCCGAAGACATCCATGGAGAAGGTGAAATCCTCTGCCGGTCTATACCGTGATAAGGTTAGCTGGGCAAAATATATGAAACAAACCTTTGATACGGTCTTACAGGAAAGGCAAGACCGGAAAGTGCCGGTGATGGCGAGCGGATGGAGCAAGGCTGACATCTCCGGAGGAACGCAAAACCGCTAACTTCAATTTAACAGCTTTTATCGAGACAAAATAGTCTGCAATCCCTGGACCGGTCTGAACTACCCGCCTCCCTCTGCCTATTTTTATGAATCGTTTATAAGATTCTAACAAAATTTTAGGATTTATTTACCATCAACCGCCTATTATTATGACTGGATAACGTGTAAAGAAAGGTAACATAAGTGGAGGTAAAGTATGGTTCCTCAAGATGATATAATGCCGATGTTAACCGTAAATGGTGTGGCTCGTCTTTTACACATTCACGTTAATACAGTCAGACGTTGGAGTGACCAGAACATTCTGAAATCATACCGCATTACCCGCCGCGGTGACCGCCGGTTCCGGCGGGAGGATATTGCCCGCTTCCTGGCGGAGTACAATGAATTCAATACGAATAAAACCAGGCAAAAGGAACGAGTTTAAGAATATCGGCCCCGGCTATTATCGATCTTTGCCTGCCGTCTGGATATTACTTCTACCGTATGCGTCCCGGTGCGGCGCAAAATACAAACATTATTGAATTAGTGCCATTTAACGATTAAGCCCTATATCTAACTATGGTATAGGGCTTTTTTAGCTTCAATTAATGGTATCCCTGGTCGGATTCGAACCGACGACCCGCTGCTTAGAAGGCAGCCGCTCTATCCAACTGAGCTACNNATAAAGCGGCGAGGTCAATACACGCTGTCAGATCTTATCTGTTTTTCCGTCTTGACCCTTGAGATGTTTGATGTGCCGGTAGACGTATAAAGCTATGAGGATTACGATTATCCCGATAATAACCGGGTCAAAGGGACGCATGGCATTCCGTATTTGTTCCCAGTGCTCTCCCAGTTGGTAGCCGCCGTAGGCCAGGCCGGTGCTCCAGATAAAAGCGCCGACAAATGTATAAGTGATGAACTTGTAAATGTTCATCCTGGCGATGCCGGCAGGGAGACTAATATAGGTACGCACTACCGGCAGCATACGGGAGACGAAGACCGTCCAACTTCCGCTGCGGGCAAACCACCGGTCTGTCATATCGAGGTCTCTTTGAGAAATAAGGATATAACGTCCGTATTTATTCAGGAATGGACGTCCGGCCCACACACCCACGTAATAGGCAATAACCGAGCCGATGGTATTACCCAGAGCTCCCCAGGCGCCGGCCGCCAGTACATAAATAACCGGCAGACCCTGCTCTTTAATGAGCATCCAGCCGGCCAGGGGCATAATAATCTCGCTGGGGAAGGGGATGCAGGCGCTTTCAATAGCCATCAGAGCCACCACTCCGGGCCATTGCATCAGAGTATAGGTAGCCTGAACGAAATTGAGTATCAGATTTTCAATAGATGCCACTATTCGAGTGTAACAAACGTAGACCGCCAGCGTCAAGCAGATAGATGATAGAGCATTCCCAAACACTCTCTAGCTTGACAATGCTTCGTCTACATTGATAGTATTTAAGCTAGTTAGACGTGAATAATAATACTATGCCAAGATTGCTGGATACGATTGATAGTCCCGCGGATTTGAAAGGATTATCGTTGGCGGCGCTGGAAGAGCTGGCCGCTGAGCTCCGGCAGGAAATTGTCACCACGGTCACCACCACCGGCGGTCATCTGGCTTCCAACCTCGGCGTCGTCGAGCTTACGATTGCCCTACACCGCGTCTTCAATAGTCCCCGGGATAAAATTATCTGGGACGTCGGCCACCAGAGTTATGTGCATAAGCTGCTTACCGGACGCAGAAAAAACTTTAGCACCCTGCGCCAGTACGGCGGCCTATCCGGTTTCACCTGCCGCGAGGAGAGTGTCCATGACCCCTTCGGCGCAGGCCATGCGAGCACCTCCGTTTCCGCGGCGCTGGGTATGGCCATCGCCCGTGACCTCGCCGGCGAAGATTATCATGTCATCGCCGTCATCGGCGACGGGGCGATAACGGCAGGGATGGCTTACGAGGCGCTGAATCAGGCCGGTCACCTGGGAAATAAGCTTATCGTCGTGCTCAATGATAACGGCATGTCTATTTCACCTACGGTTGGCGCCGTAGCCAAGCTCTTAAGCCGTGTGCGGTTCGATAAGCGTCTGCGCAACGCCGAGATAAGAAGCAAGAAAATAGTTTTATCTCTCCCCAAGGGTACCAAACTCTGGAAACTCAGCAAAGAGTTGACGGACAGGTTCAAAGGATTTTTCATGCTGACACCGCTATGGGAAGCGCTTGGCTTTACTTACATCGGGCCGATTTACGGCCATAATATCAGCGACCTTGAGACCGCCCTTACCCAGGCCAGGGATTCTGCTACCAAACCCACCCTGGTGCATGTCATTACTACCAAGGGCAAGGGCTATACCCCCGCCGAGAGTAATGCCGTCTATTTCCACGGGGTGCCGGCCAAAGGCGGGAGCGCTGTAAAAATGCCGACCTACAGCGAAGTCTTCGCCCAGACGATGCTCCGCTTGGCCCGTGAAGAGCCGAGACTGATAGTGATTACGCCGGCTATGCCCGAGGGGAACTGCCTGAGCGCCGTCGAGGCCGAATTTCCTAAACGCGTCTTCGATGTCGGTATCTGCGAGCAGCACGCCGTAACCTTCGCCGCCGGTATGGCCACCCAGGGCTTGATACCGGTCGTAGCTATATACTCCACTTTCCTCCAACGCGCCTTCGACCAGATCATCCATGACGTTTGCATCCAGAACCTGCCAGTCGTCTTCGCCATCGACCGCAGCGGCATCGTCGGTGATGACGGCAAGACCCACCAGGGCACGTTCGACCTTTCTTACCTGACCTTGATTCCGAATCTGGTGGTAGCCGCCCCCAAAGATGAAAACGAGCTCCAGCACCTGCTCTACACAGCAGTCAAGTCAGGGCGACCTATCGCGGTGCGGTATCCCCGCAGCCCCGG
>PLLL01000034.1:14568-17667 GCA_003141235.1 Dehalococcoidia bacterium | reverse complement strand
GCCCGCTTTGCCAAGCCTCTGGACGCTTCGCTGATTACCAGGCTGGCGGCTAAGATTAAACACTTCGTCACCGTCGAGGAGAATGTGCTGAGCGGAGGTTTCGGCAGCAGCGTCGCCCGGCTGCTTCAGGAGTCCGGGCACAGCGATGTACAGGTGAAAAACATCGGTGTGCCGGATATTTTCGTTGAGCACGGGACACAGGCGGGACTGCGCTCTAAATACGGTCTGGATGCCGGCGGCATCGCCGGAGAAATCCTGACGCTGTTCCCAAAATCCGCTCAAAAGTTACCTTTTAAGGTTGAGGGTAAGGCCAGCAAGGCTTAGCGGCCGGGGCGGAATTTATTCGTAATAGGGCAGGGGAGTAATACATGAATAAAATGACCGTGAGGGACATCGATGTCGCCGGGAAAAAAGTTCTGGTCCGGGTCGACTTCAATGTACCGGTGGATTTAAAAACGGGTGAAATCACCGACGATAGCCGTATCAGGGCTTCTCTGCCGACGATTAAATATCTGCTGGAGCGTAAAGCCAGTATTATTTTAATGTCTCATTTCGGCAGGCCCAAGGGGAAAGTCGTCAACGATATGCGGCTGGCGCCGGTAGCCAAACGCCTGTCTCAGATATTAAAGCAACCTGTAAAGACGACAGACGACTGCATCGGGCCGGAAGTGGAAAAGGCAGTGAAAGCTTTAAAACCAGGAGATGTCCTGCTCCTGGAAAATCTCCGGTTCCACGCTGAAGAAGAAGCGGGTGACGCCGGCTTCGCTAAAGCGCTGGCAAGCCTGGGTGATATTTACGTCAATGACGCCTTCGGCACCTCGCACCGCGCCCATGCCTCGATTTCCGGCATCGCCAGGTATTTACCGGCGGTCGCCGGATTTTTACTGGAAAAAGAAATCAATACCCTGGGCAGTCTGATAGAAAAACCCGCCCACCCCTTCACCGCGCTTTTCGGCGGCGCTAAAGTAAGCGATAAGGTAGCGGTGCTGAAAAACATCATGAAAAAGGTAGACTGCCTGCTCATCGGCGGCGGTATGGCAGCCACTTTTTTGAAAGCTCAATCTTATAATGTAGGAACTTCCCTGGTTGAAACCGAAAGTGTCGAGACCGCCGCCGGGCTTCTTAAAGAGGCTAAAAAAAGCGGCGTCCGCATCCTGTTGCCAGTCGACGCGGTAGTCGCTGACGAGCTGAACAGCGAGTCTAAAGCCGAAGTGGTAGCGATAGACAAAATACCTCCCATGAAAATGATTGCGGATATCGGCCCGAAGACCGTAGCGCTGTTCAGCCAGGAACTCAAGCGCAGTAAGACGGTGTTCTGGAACGGGCCGATGGGCGTCCACGAAATACCCCAGTTCGCTAAAGGAACACATGCCTTGGCGAAGCTGATTGCCGGGTTAAAGGCAACCACTGTTGTGGGCGGCGGCTCCACGGCGGAGGTTATCGACTCCATGGGACTGACCGATAAAGTCACTTTCGTTTCCACCGGCGGCGGCGCTTCACTGGAATTCCTCGGCGGCGACGAGCTGCCGGGCGTGACAGCGCTGCGGGACAAGAAGTAAAATAATAGTACAAAATCCCCCTTCATCCCCCTTTGCGAAAGGGGGACAGACGTACTGGTTGATAATAATGATTTAATAGATAATAATAACATCGTCTCCCTTTAATAAAGGGAGAGCGAGAGGGATTTTGGATTAACTAATGAATAACCTTGAACTGATGAAGGAATTATCCATCACATCACCATCCAAAATAGTGATGCTGGTCATCGATGGGCTGGGCGGTCTCCCGGACTCTAAATCGGGCAAAACGGAGTTAGAATCCGCCCGTACTCCCAACCTCGATGCCCTGACCGCCGGAGGAATCTGCGGCCTGGCCGATCCCGTCGCCCCCGGGATTACTCCCGGCAGCGGGCCGGGACACTTGGCGCTGTTTGGCTACGACCCTATCATCTGCAACATCGGCCGTGGCGCGCTGGAAGCTGTCGGTGTCGATATCGCACTCGAACCGGACGACGTAGCCGCGCGTGGTAACTTCTGCACCATCGATGAAAAAGGCATTATTACCGACCGCCGGGCGGGGCGTATTTCTACCGATAAGTGCGCCGGGCTATGCAAATTGCTCGATGGCATGACCCTGGACGGCATTAAGGTTATGGTCTACCCGGTTAGAGAACACCGCTTTGTGGTTATTTTCCGCGGCGCAGGGCTGGGCGCCGATGTTACCGAATCTGACCCATCGCGGACAGGCGTCGCTCCATTGAATATTTCCGCTGTCAGCCCTGAAGCTGCTAAAATGTCCGAAGTTGCCAATAAATTTGCCGCTAAAGCTAAGGCTATTCTGGCTTCACAACATCCGGCCAACATGCTGCTGCTGCGCGGTTTCGCCAAGAAACCCCATTTCCCCACCATGCAGGAAATCTATAAGTTAAATCCGCTGGCTATCGCTGTTTATCCCATGTACCGCGGCCTGGCCCGGCTGGTCGGCATGGAGGTCGCTAAAACGGGGACGACTTTAGAGGATGAATTTAAAACCCTGCAGCAAAACTATGATAAGTACGATTTTTTCTTTCTGCATGTTAAATGGACGGACTCGTCCGGTGAAGACGGAGACTTCGCGCGCAAAGTAAAAGTGTTAGAGCAGATTGATACCGCACTGCCGATACTGACCGGCTTGAAACCTGACGTGCTGGTAGTCACCGGCGACCACTCTACACCGGCGATGCTCCGCGGCCATAGCTGGCATCCGGTGCCTGTTTTAATCTGCGCAAAATACTGCCGTACCGATGCCGTCACATCGTTCTCCGAATCGGCCTTTATTACCGGCGGACTGGGCCGAATACAGTCGACACAGATAATGCCGCTGGCCATGGCCAATGCCCAGAAACTTACCAAATTCGGCGCATAAGTGGAAGAGATATTAAGAGAGGGGCGAAGCCCCTCTCTTAAACACCTTCCCCCTTCCCTTAGTAAGGGAAGGGGGTCAGGGGGATAGGTCATAAGGAAAGAATCAGGAATGCGAGTGTAAAATACGATTATTTACGGAGTTATAGATGAAACGTTTACCGATGATTGCCGGTAACTGGAAAATGAATATGGATCT
>PLLL01000034.1:13754-14495 GCA_003141235.1 Dehalococcoidia bacterium | reverse complement strand
GGCCACTCCGAGCGCCGCCAGTATTTCGGCGATACGGATGAGGTTGTTAATAAAAAAATGAAAGCAGCCATTAAAAACGGGCTGAAACCGGTTTTTTGTGTTGGTGAAAAACTTGAAGAAAACGAGGCCGGTAAAACTGAATCAGTCCTGACCCGCCAGGTAACGGCCTGTTCCGACCACGAATATTTTACCCACGGCGCGGTCATCGCCTATGAGCCTATCTGGGCTATCGGCACCGGGCGGGCGGCTACCGCCGCACAGGCCAATAAAACCATTAACTTTATCCGCAGGCTAGTTACCGAGCAGCAGGGCGGTGATATCGGCGGTTGCGTCCGCATTCTTTACGGCGGCAGCGTTACCGCCGTTAATATCTCCGATTTAATTAAAGAGCCGGATATTGACGGCGCTTTAGTCGGCGGGGCAAGCCTGAAAGCCGATGATTTCCTTAGCATCGCCCGGCAAGCCTCTGAAATAAGAGGCTTATAATAGGTTGCACTTGACATAATGTCATTCCCCCCTTTTTCCCCCACTGTCATTGCGAGCCATCCCACATTATATAGCCCATCCTTATACCCCTCTCCCTCGATAGGCCTTGTATCAAATGTCATTCTGAGGAGTGAAACGACGAAGAATCTCAGGGTGGAGTTGGGTATCGCACGTTCAGAGCCCACCACCCCGAGACCCTTCGCGGAGTTTATCCTGAGCGAAGCGTGAGGGCTCAGGGTGACATTAAAAACACTT
>PLLL01000034.1:0-13713 GCA_003141235.1 Dehalococcoidia bacterium | reverse complement strand
CGGCGAAAGCCGGTATCCAGAGCAGAAGTCCAGAGGGGTATAAAAGGGGCCGAGGTGTGCCCATTCCTATACCCTATACTCTATAACCTTATTACTATATTCCCACCGACATTTATCACTGGCAAACTAACCGCTTTTAGTGTACAGTTAATAATACAAGAAAAGGGTATCGGTTAAGAGTTGAAATTAAATCCTACTCAAGAATAACTTAACATAACTCTGAAAACGAATCAAAACGAATCAGCTTCATTCCAAAGCTAAGACATAATAAAAATATATTAAATAAAACGAATAACGAATCCATCCCCTTGCTTGAAATTGAAACAGCTAATTGCCATTGTCGGACCCACAGGAATCGGTAAAAGCCGGCTGGCCCTCCATCTGGCCGGTCTTTTCAACGGGGAAATTGTCAGTGCCGATAGCCGCCAGATATATCACTATATGGATATCGGCACCGCCAAACCGACCCCTCAGGAACGTTCTCAAATACCTCATCACCTGGTTGACTTCATTAACCCCGACGAAGAATTCAGCCTCGCCCAATACCAGGAACTGGCTAATCAGGCCATAGAAAATATATTTCAGCGCCGCCGCTTGCCTTTCCTCGTGGGTGGGAGCGGCCTTTACGTAAAAGCGATACTGGAAGGCTGGCAAATACCCAGGGTTTCACCGGACAAGGATTTCAGGTATAATATTGAGAAGAGAACCAATGAAAATAACATTGATGGACTATACCAGGAGCTTGTCAGAGTTGACCCTGACGCGGCAGCAAAAATTGACCGCCGCAATGTGCGCCGTGTGATACGCGCGCTAGAAGTGCATACTAACGCCCGGAAACCCTTTTCCGAGCTCGGTCAGAAGCAACCACCTTCCTTTGATTCACTGATTATCGGCTTAACCGCTGATAGACCGTTCCTCTATCGTATGGTCGACCGGAGAGTTGACGAAATGATGGAACATGGCTTCGTCGGTGAGGTAGAAAAATTAATTAAATTGGGTTACTCTTTAACCTTACCCGCCATGTCCGGCATCGGCTACCGCCAGGTCGGTCAATTGATCAAAGGAGAACTTACCCGGGAAGCCGCGGTACAAAAGATCAAGACCGAGACCCACCGGTTCATCCGGCACCAGTATGCATGGTTCCACCTGGATGACAAGAATATACACTGGTTCGACATTGAACGCCAGGGCGATTCCGAAATAGAGAAAACCCTGGCTGAATACCTCAAAACAGAATAAGGAGAAAAAGAAACAAGGGATGGAATTTACCAAGATGCATGGCGCTGCCAATGATTTCGTCATGGTGGACGCTCGTAATATAATAATAGACTGGCCGAAGCTGGCTATAGCCGTGTGTAACCGCCATCTGGGTATCGGCTGCGACAGTCTGATAATCCTGTTGAATTCTGATAAAGCCGATATTGCTATGCGCACATTCGATACCGATGGTTCTGAGTCTGAGACATGCGGCAACGGCATCAGGTGTGTGGCCAGATACTGCCTGGAGAAAGAGTTGATAGATCCTGATGCTGAAGAAGTAACAATCGAGACGCTTTTTACTATTAACCGTGTGACCTTCGAAAAGAAGGATGGCAAGGTGGTCAAATTTTGGGCCAATATGGGCAAACCCTGGCTGGAGGCAGATAAAATCCCGGTCACTACTCTGCATACAGATAAAGACGAGCATAGTCTTATCAGCTACCCGGTCAAGGTTAGCGGCATAGAACTAACGCTCAATCTCGTTTCGATGGGCAACCCGCATGCCGTTCACTTTACAAGGGAACCGGTCGCTGACTTTCCGATGTCCAAAATCGGGCCGCTGGTAGAAAACCTGCCCATCTTTCCTAACCGTATAAACTTTGAAGTAGCGCGGGTACTCGATAATAAAAACATCGAAGCGCGCGTTTGGGAACGTGGTGTTGGAGAAACCTTAGCCTGCGGCAGCGGCACCTGTGCCATTACAGTAGCCTCTAAGCTTCTTGGCTATACCGGCTCGAAGGTGGATATTCATTTGCGCGGCGGAGTGCTTCAGGGCATCTGGAACGGTAACGGCGAGGTCGTGATTGGTGGTCCGGCGGAAATAGTGTATGAAGGAAATTGGCCTGATCGAGGTATTGTAAATGAAAATAGCCCGGCGCATGGAAAATCTCCAGCCTTATCTATTTGTCGAGATAAATAAAAAAATCGCTGAGAAAAGGGCTAAAGGCGAGGAGGTAATCAACTTCGCGGTTGGCGACCCCGATATCCCCACGCCCCCTCATATCATCGCAGGACTGTGTCAGGCGGCGCAGGACACGGCTAATCACCGCTACCCTGAATCGGCGGGGCTGCCGGAACTGCGCCGCGCTATGGCCGATTGGTATAAAAAGCGTTTCGATGTCACCCTCGACCCGGCCACCGAAGTGCTGCCGCTCATCGGCTCCAAAGAGGGCATCGGCCACATCGCCTTTTGCTTTATCGACCCCGGTGATGTCGCCCTGGTGCCGGACCCGGGCTATCCGGTCTACGCCTTCGGCACCGAGATGGCCGGCGGACGGCCGTACTACCTGCCGCTGAAGGAAGAAAACGGCTTTTTACCTGATTTCCGGGGTATCAAAGATTTCATTCTGGAAAAAACACGCCTTTTATGGATTAACTATCCCAATAATCCCACCGGCGCCGTGGCCGGAATAGACTTTTTTAACCAGGTAGTAGATTTCGCTAAAAAGTGTAACATCCTCGTCTGCCACGACGGCCCATACACCGAAGTTGCCTATGATGGTTATCAACCAATGAGCTTCCTGCAGGCGGAGGGCGCCAAAGACGTCGGCATTGAGTTTCACTCCCTTTCCAAGAGCTATAATATGACCGGATGGCGTATCGGGATGGCGGTGGGTAATGCCACGGCTATAAACGCTCTGAAGACGTTTAAGTCCAATATCGATTCCGGCATTCCGCAGGCCATCCAGCAGATGGCTATCTATGCCTTGAACGGATCTCAAGCCTGTATCGGCGAACATAACGCCGTTTACCAAAGACGCCGCGATCTTATCTGCGAAGTCCTGACCAACATCGGCCTCCAGGTGACAGTACCGAAAGCCAGCCTTTACCTCTGGGCGAAAGTACCTGAGGGATATAACTCGGTAGATTTTACAGCAGAACTGCTCGACCAGATGGGCATAGTGGTTACCGCAGGGGCAGGGTTTGGTAGGGGTGGTGAAGGCTACGTGAGACTGTCTCTGACTATCCCAGATGTGTCGCTGGTCAAGGGACTGTCACGACTTTCAGGATGGCGCAATACGCGGCGGCTGGTAGTGAAAAGGTAACTTTACGTAATTTTGTTTCCGAGGAGAATAGCATAGCCAGAACCACGATTAATACGACCACACGCGAACGGGCGCTATTGGTAGCCGTGGCCGATAAAAAGAGCCGCGGTAAAAAAGCTGCCGAGAATTCGATAGAAGAACTGTCCCAACTGGCTGAATCAGCCGGGGCGAAAGTCGTCGGGAAAATTATCCAGCAAATGGACGCACCGTCGCACGATTACTATATCGGTTCGGGCAAGCTCCAGGAGATCCAGACTTTAAAAGAGACTACTGATTACACTGTCGTCATTTTCGATGATGAGCTTAAACCCATCCAGCAAAAGAACCTGGAAGACGCTTTACATGTCAAGGTAATCGACCGTGTCGCGCTTATCCTGGATATCTTCGCCAGACGCGCCCGTACCCACGAAGGGCGCCTTCAGGTAGAGCTGGCCCAGCACCGGTACCTTCTCCCCCGGCTGGCCGGACAATGGCAGCACCTGGAAAGGCTCGGCGGAGGCATCGGCACCAGGGGCCCCGGCGAGTCCCAGATGGAGACAGACCGCCGCCTGATACACCGCAAGATACAGCGGCTCGAAGAACAGACGGAAGAGATAAGGAAACGCCGCGCCCAGTACCGCCAGAAACGTCAGCAAAGCGGCATACCGATGGTGACGCTGGTCGGCTATACCAACTCCGGTAAAAGCACACTGCTTAACGCCCTCTGCCGATCCGATGTTCTGGTCGATGATAGACTCTTTGCCACCCTCGATCCCACCACCCGGCGGCTGACTCTGCCGGATAATACCACGGTACTGCTTTCCGACACCGTCGGGTTTATACGGAAGCTCCCGCCGACGATTATCGATGCCTTCCGGGCGACACTGGAAGAGCTCGACGAGGCCAACTTGCTGCTGCATGTAGTTGACGTGGCTTCCGGGGACGCCGCCGAGCAATATCAGACGGTAGAGAGTATCCTCGGCGAGATGGGGCTGGCGGATAAACCGCGCATCACCGTACTGAACAAAATTGACCTTTACCTGGAAAAAGTAGAATCGCTGCCAGGCGCAGTCTGGGACGAAAAAGCGGCGCAGGAATACTTCCTCGCTCAGGGTATGTCTGCCGAAGAAAATACAGTGCATGTCTCGGCGGTAAAGCGATGGGGATTTAACAGGCTGCTGGAGCTTATTAGTGAAATACTGGCACCGCCTCATATTTCTCATTTTCTGGATTAAACATGCAAACAGGCCTTATTTTAGNNCATCTTTTCTGCCTTTAGCTTTTCCATCGGTATCGTCATTGTCCGCAGGACTTCCGCTGCCGCCGGCGAGTCTTTCAGCGTCATGGCCGTCAGCGTGCTTGTAGGGATTCCCTTTTTTGCCATCGCCGTTACATTGGCCGGAGATTGGTACAAAGTCCTGATGGTATCCTGGCGCGTTTTAGCACTGCTGGGGTCGGCTGGTATTATCCACTTCATTATCGGGCGTCTGCTGGGTTATAGCGCTTACCGGATTATCGGCGCGAATAAGGCGACACCTTACATTATGACAAACCCATTTTACACCTTACTTTTTAGCTTTTTATTCCTCGGGGAAAATATCACCGTTTTTATCATCGCCGGCGTTTTATGTATGTTTTTAGGTGCGGCACTTACATCGGCGGAGAAAAAGACAGTCAGCGCAACCAATGAAAAGAAAATCCTCAGTGTGGAAATGAAAGGCATACTGCTGGCACTGGGCGCGGCGCTTTGCTGGGGAATCACGCCAATATTAATTAAGCCAAGTGTTGAGGAAATCGGCTCAGCAATCGCGGCGTCTTTTATCTCTTACTGCGCCGCCGGGGTGGTGATGTTCGGTTTGCTAATGCGGAAGTCGCTCCGTCAACAGGTAACACAATTGCCTCTTATAAAATCTCTGTCCCCGATGGCACTGGCCGCTTTATTTACCGCCGCCGGACAACTTCTAATGTTTACCGCTCTCGGTAAAAACCCGGCGAGTATCGTGACGCCGTTAATGAGCACTCAGGTCATTTTTATCTTTTTCCTGTCTTTGCTGGTTAACCGGAAGACGGAAATATTTTCCTGGAAAGTTGGTTTTGGTATGGTGGCGACACTGGCGGGCACATTTTTGCTTTTCCAGTAGCTGTTTTGCCATTTTCCCGAAGCTAAGACGCACTAGAATCAAAATCCTGACCTTCTGTTTTGGTTATGAATGGTAATCTACCTTCAAGGCAGGCGATAGGCGACAAAATATGGCTGGCGGCAGGGTTTTTTAGCTTTTTTAAGGGATAACCCATTATNNCCCCACAACAATTTTCCAGAAAGGCACTTATCTCTAACATGACCTCCTCCTCAATATCCTGGCGGCGCAACCTTTATATTATCGTGGCGGTTGAGTTCGCGGTTTTACTGGCTTACGGCTTTACCAGCCCCTTCATGCCGTTTTTTATCCAGGACCTGGGCACTTTTACCGATAGCCAGGCGGCTTTCTGGAGCGGTGTGACGACGACAGTCTTCGGCCTGACCATGTTTCTTTCCGGCCCGATATGGGGCATTATCGCCGACCGCGCGGGCCGCAAGCCGATGGTGCTCCGGGCGGTATTCGGCGTCGCTATCCTCTCGGTGGCGACAGGGCTGGCTCCCAACGTCTACTGGGTCATTGCTTGCCGCGCCGCCCAGGGCCTGTTCAGCGGCACCATGGCGGCCGCTTCGGCGATGATATCAGCCAATACCCCGAGAGATAAGATACCTTACGCTATGGGTCTGCTAACGATGGCGATGTTCGCCGGTAATACCCTGGGCCCATTTTTAGGCGGAGTAATCGCCGCCGCGGTCGGCTACCAGAATTGCTTTTTCTTTATCGCTGTCGTGTACCTCATGGGCGGCATGGCGGTGCTTTTCTTTACCCGGGAAGATTTCGTGCCGGAGATTAAGAGATGGGGTACAACCCTGCGCTCGCTGGGACGACTGGCGAGCTCCCGGCAGATAATGCCTCTTCTTATAGTTCTCTGTGTAATATCGATCGGCCCCTCGGTGATGACACCTGTTCTTCCGCTCATCATAAAAGAGATGGGCAACGTGGCCGATGTTGCCTTCACGTCCGGGTTGGCTTTCAGCCTGATGGGGGTGGTCTCAACGATGTCTTCGCTCGTGGCCAGCCGTATCGCGAGCGGCAACGTCAGTCTGAAGAAGATGATGGTTTGGTGCTCACTGTTCACTGGTCTGCTTTACCTGCCACCGATGTTTGCGTATACGCTGGTGCCGTTTATCGCTTTAATGGCTCTGCGGGGGACATTTAACGGGGGCATTAATATAGCTTCGAGCTCACTTATCGCTCTAACGGTGAAGGAGAACGAACAGGGGATGGCCTACGGCCTCCAGCAAAGCGCCCAATTTCTAGGGAGCGGCATCGGGCCGATGTTGGGCGGTACGCTGGCCGCGGTTGTAGGATTGAGGTCGGTATTTCCGGTGTCCGCGGGGCTTTATATAGTGGCGGGACTGCTGGTATTCCTGCTGCTGCCGGAGTTAAAAAGAGATAAACTAAGCTAAAATTAGTTTACATAATGTACTTGACGGTTGGGGTATAATGGGTGTATGGAACAATTTCGTAAAGATGTTAAGCCAATAAAAAGCTTTTTTAAAGAACATTGGCTAACTGTATCAGTAATAGTTATCCTGCTTTTAGGCTCGGCAATACTTATATCTGGATTTAAACACCCACCAGAAAATTATCCGGCCAATTCTAATTGGGCTGATAAAATCTTCAACTTTCTTGACGAGTGGGCATCGGCCGGGGGGCCTCTGTTCGCTTTTATTGGCATTTTCGCTGCATTATTCATTGGTATAAAATCTCTCCTACAGACAGGAAATATACAAAGCATTGAACGCAAGGAACTTCTTTTAAATGAGATTATTGAGTGGGCCGAAGAATCTGTTAAATCAGCAATATACCGACAAACCAAAGATGAACATGAGTTGTGGAAAGCTATATTAGATTATAAGTATTGTATAGCTAAAAGTGAGTATATTAAGGTTATAGCCACTTCCTCTTTCAGTACATTAACTTCTCTGATCGATGATGTGGTGACAAACCTAAATAATGCGATGAAAGGTACGATCAATTATAAAGATAGTGGCGTAAAAGATAATAACAAATATGAAAATCACAANNGAATATGAAAACGAATTAACGGAATCTACAAAACCATTATTCAGTGCAGCCGCCAAAATAAAGTCGGAATTGTTAAAATAATGCCTCTCCCACATTCTTAGAGCCTCAATATATTATGTCAAACTGTATGTGTCAAAGTGTTGGGGCGCACAATATATGTTATGTCATGTATCCCACGCTCGGAAAGCTGATTTAACATAATAAGTAGCGGACGCCCCTGCTGATTAACCAATCCTTAAAAGCTCGACTTCGTTATCTAATTATTTCAGCGGCACAGTCCAAAATATTTTCAAGCTTTATGAAAGTTTTAGCAAACCTTAATCAAACCTTAATGAAAATCCCTTCGCCCAATGCCACTGCTCTTCTATAATTATTACGTGATGGGATTTTTCTCCAGCGGTTTCTATAAAATAATAACTTTCGTCTTTGTGGCGCTGACCGTCACGCTGACGCTGCCGCGGTTCAGCCCGGCCCTTTTTCCGCGCGTCCAGCAGCCATCGTCAACCTACGATTGCGATGACGCCACCCTGGACATGTACCGGCACTTCCAGAGCCTGGGCATAGAATCCACCCCGATTGTGGGCAATCTGGACTTAACAGGCGAAGAGTATGAACAATGCAACCATGTCTGGCTGCTGGTTAAATCCGGGGATAAGGAAATCGCTTACGACTGGGGCCTGCCGCGCTTCGACCGGCAGCATTACGAGGGCTATACCATCAGCCTCGACTACCTTTTGTACGCCGTCGCCCAGGACTTTAAAGGCGCCGATACACTGGCCGCGGCGGACGTCAGCGCCCCGCGCTAAAACGGCCTATTTTTTCTGACTTCTTTTTTCCTCGCGCACCCTCGCGACGATACGCTGTTTCTCTACAAAATCCGTCGTGTACCATCCGCTGTTAAATACGGCGTCATCCAGCACCATGCGATGAAACGGGAGGTTGGTCTCTATACCGCCTATCTTCATTTCACCCAGGGCGCGCTTCATGCGCAGGATAGCTTCTTCCCTGGACTTACCCCAGGTCATGATTTTAAGCAGCAGAGGGTCGTAGTAAAACGGGACATTATAGCCTTCGTAGATGCCCTCGTCTATTCTCAGCCCCAGGCCATATGGCAAATGCAGGCTGGTTATCTGCCCGGGAGAAGGCAGGAAACCGCGCGATACATCCTCCGCGGTAATACGGCATTCTATCGCCCAGGCCTTGCGGTTGATATCATCCTGGGTATAAGTCAGAGGCTCACCGGCAGCGATTCTTATCTGCTCTTTGACAATATCCACATCGGTAACAATCTCTGTCACACAGTGCTCCACCTGCAGCCGGGTGTTCACTTCGTTGAAATAAAATTCACGCGTTTCCGGTAAGTAGAAGAACTCAACCGTCATGGCATTGACGTATTTCATAGCGAGGGCGATATCGAGCGCGGCCGCCGCCATTTTCATCCGGAGATGCGGTGATAGTACCGAGCACGGCGCTTCTTCGATGACTTTTTGAAACCTGCGCTGGATGGAACAGTCCCGCTCGCCGAGATGGATGACGTTGCCGTGTTTATCCGCCAGCACCTGGAACTCGATGTGCTTGATATTGGTAATCAGCTTTTCCACGTAGAAAGAGGATACGCCAAAGAGCTTGCGGCCCCTCTCTTCCACAGAATGAACGGAATTTTGCAGCTCTTCACGGTTGTGAGCGATAATCATACCAATACCGCCGCCGCCGCCCGAAGGTTTGATGACCACAGGATAACCGATGTCCTCAGCCACATCCTGGATATGCTTATACCGCTCGCTCGTCGAGTCCATGAGCGTCTCATCGTAACCCGGAACGATGGGGATGTTAAGCATAGTCATAAGGTGACGCGCGGACTGCTTGGGCTTTACCTTATACATGGACTGACTGGGCGGGCCGATAAAGGTAAGACCGCGCTGCTCGCACATCTCCACGAACTCGGGGTTCTCCGCCAGGAAACCGTACCCCGGGTGAAGGGCCTCGGCCTCGCTCATTCTGGCGACTTCCAGTATTTTCTCGGCATTAAGATAGCTGTGTTCCGTTTCCGCCGGCCCGATGGGATAGGCTTCATCAGCCAGTTTGACATGGAGCGAATCGGCATCGACTTCCGAATAGACCGCGACGGTGCGTATCCCCATCTCTTTACAGGTTCGGATTATCCTCACCGCTATTTCACCGCGGTTAGCGATCAGTATTTTGTTAAACAATTTACAGTACTCCCTGTTTTATTATATGAATCTCAGGATTTATAAAGTGGGCTCGCCAGGGATCGAACCTGGGACCAAACGGTTATGAGCCGTCCGCTCTGACCGCTGAGCTACGAGCCCGCGCTGAATTGGCGGAACTGATATTAACCCCAACACCCCCCTAATTTCCACCCCAACTATTTTACCTCTACCGTATCTCAATATCAAGGTAAACCCTAACTGTCATTGCGAGAAGCGCAGCGACGTGGCAATCTCCATCATCGAACCAAGTATATCGAGGCGATTGCCATGCTTTGTTCGCAATGACAACTGGTTAAATGATATATTATGTCAACTTCTTTTACGTTTGAATTCCAGCCTGATTCATAGTAAGATAAAACGTAATTGGTGATAAGACAGGACCTTTTTACATGGCTGACTGGCAAATTACCGCCACGACTATTTTCTGCGATGACGTTGACGATGAAGTCACGCTTTTAATCTACGGCGACGGCACTTCAAAGTGTACCGCCCAACCGAAGTATGCCCTACCCAATAAAGCGACGGCCAAAGCCATGAAAAAGAAAGGTAAGCAATCGGGCAAGCCGCTAAGCTGTCAAGGCGCCGGTTGCCAACGAGTTGCTGAGTACCGTAAAAAGTGGCTGGGAAGCTAAAAACTTTGGACACCAAAGATATAACCTCAAATAAGGCAAAGATACGCATTACCCACCTCTCGTTGTCCTTCGGGGGCGTAAAGTCGCTGGTAGATATTAACGTGGATATCAGGGATAAAGAGATTCTGGCCATCATCGGGCCTAACGGCGCGGGCAAGACCTGCCTGCTGAACTGCATTAACGGTTTTTACAGACCGCAGCTTGGCGATATTTTCTTCGAAGATAAAAGAATCACCCGCATCCGCCCGGACAAGGCAGCCAAACTCGGCCTGGCCCGCACCTTCCAGAACATTGAGCTTTACACCGGCCTGAGCACACTGGATAACATCATGGCCGCCCGGCATGTCTTGATGAAGCAGAACTTCCTCGCCAGCGCGCTTTATTACGGCTGGGCGCATAAAGAGGAAGTCCGCCACCGCAAGACCGTGGAAGACATCATCGATTTCTTAGAGATAGAGCCGATTCGCAAGCATGTGGTCGGCACGCTCCCCTACGGCATGCGCAAGCGCGTGGAACTGGGGCGCGCTTTAGCGCTGGAACCTAAAGTTTTATTGCTCGATGAGCCGATGGCCGGCATGAACCTTGAAGAGAAAGAGGACATCGCCCGCTTCATCATCGATATTTTCGAAGGCCAGGGGGTCACCTACCCCGATACGCCGGTGCTGCGGGACGGCGTGAGCACCATTGTGCTGGTGGAACACGACATGGGGGTGGTGATGGATATCGCCGACAGAATTGTGGTGCTGGATTTCGGGAAGAAAATTGCCGAGGGGACGCCGGAAGAAATCAAGAACAACCCGCAGGTTATCGCGGCTTACCTGGGCGAAGAGAAGAAGGGGTAGTGATACACCACTTCATCTAGCGGTGCTTGGAGGAAATTACGAAGAGGTGAAATTATTGCTAAACAAGGGTGCAGATGTCAATGCTAAAAACGTACTTGGAGACACACCTTTGATGGATGCTCAAAGAAAAGGTCTAGCAGACATAGTTAATCTACTGAAGGAAGTAAAACGATGAACGAAGAAACGTTAATTATACAAATCAATCAACTATTTGAAGAAATGGTCCGAATTCAACATTCGGCTATCGGAGATGAAACTAAGGTTTTTAACGATTTACAAAGACTATTAAATGAGTTAGCTACTCGAGGCGGTAATGATATTCAAGAATTCATTAAGGAATTAAGTGCCAAACCACAACACAATCTTGATTTCCAAATATTCTGTAACAATTTGTTGAAAAAATTGAGTCCGTCGGCAAAAAATGCATCCGAACTAATAAGTGCCTTGAGAGCAGAAAAATGGGATAAAGCTAAAGAGTTGATTCAAAGTGGTATCGATGTCAACTATGTAGACCAACTCGGTCTGTTCCCATTACTTATAGCGTCGGTTAGAGGTAATAAAGAGTGTGTTGAAACTCTATTATCTCATGGTGCTAAAGTGGATACTAAAAATGGGGAGGCATTGTTTAAAGCTATTGAAGAGGGCCACCTTGACATCGTTGAAATCCTCTTGGCGGCTGGAGTTGATGTGAATATACAATGGGGAGGAGATACGCCGTTATATATGGCGGTGAAAAAAGGACATAAAGATATAGTTTTATTGCTTCTATCAAAAGGGGCTAACCTAAATATAAGGAATGGTAGTTGGAATATGCCGTTGCACATAGCTACATCTGGAGGGAACGTAGAAATCGTGAGAATTCTCCTTTCCAATGGAGCCGATATGAACATCTTCGATGGCGGAGGATATACCCCGCTACATAAAGCAATAATGGGTCGAAAGCTTGAAATATTTCGAATATTACTGGAAGCAGGGGCTGATCCTAATGCGAAAGCAGAGCAAAGAGAATATTCCAGACTTCAAACTGTTACACCATTAAGATTGCTAGAGGATTTGCTTGAAGAAGGAGAACTTAAAGAAACCATGAGAAGTATGCTACGAAATCATGGTGCAAAACAATGATATTACTAATGATATTACTATAAAAAAAGATTCGTTTGTGAGAGCAACGAAATTAGTCTTTGTGACAACCTTCCTTTTCACTTTCAAATAAACGATGTACCTAATCCCACTTCCGCTCGTCTTTAAGCCCCTGCGCTTTATCAGAGATTGTCCCGGAAGCCACATATTCTATCTTATCTATCTTGATACGGCAGATGTCCTGGAACTTAATATTTATGTCAAGTGCTAGTTTGGCAGTATCTACCCCGGTTTTTTTTAGCTCTGCTCTCAAATTTAATTCGTCACGGTGCTCGCGGCGACCGACGATGAGCTGATACCTGGCAATCTTGCCGAAGCCCATGATGGCCTGCTCCGCCTGTTTAGCCACGATGAACATGCCCCTCACCTTTACCGCGTCCCCTGCCCTACCAGCTATGCCGGTGATTCTATTTGCAGTACGACCGCAGGGGCATGGCTCTGTGATATACCCAGATAAGTCTCCCGTGCCAAAGCGTATCAGCCCCCAGGTGCTATTATGCACCGGCGTGACGACTATCTCGCCGGTTTCTCCGGGGCCAAGCTGCTTACCCGTTTCGGGGTCGACTATTTCCGTGATATATTCATCCATGAGGTGCATACCGGATTTTTGTTTACACTCGTAAGCTATAGCGCCGCCCGGCTCGGTCACGGCATAGGTCTGGTAAGTATCTATATGGTATTCTTCCTCGAACGTCTTACGTAGCGAGGCCGCCAGCATCTCGCCGGTGAACCAGGCTTTTTTAAGGGATAAATCCTTTTTCAGATTTAAACCCATCTCAGCGGCGCGCTTGAGAACAATCAATAAAAAGCTGGGTGTACCCACAAAACCGGTGACCTTAAGGTCTTTCATAATCTGTATCTGGAGGTCGGTATTGCCCGTGCCGGCTACCACGACCGTCGCGCCGCAATCTTTAATACCTTCGTGAAACAGGATACCGGCGGGGGACATATGATAGGTAAAGGTATTAATCACCACGTCACCCTGGCGGAAACCGGCCGCCCAGAATGACTTGGCGAACCACATGATGCTCGAATTCTGAATTTCATAAATCGGCCCGGGGGAGATAAAGACCCTTTCGATGTCCTCAAAGGGGATAGTAACCACACCGCCATATGGAGGGTCGGCCTTCTGCATCTCCAGGAGGTCGGTTTTGCGGGTGATGGGGAGCTTTTCCAGGTCTTTACCGGTACGAATCTGCTCAGGAGTAACACCGGCTTTATCAAAGATTTTTTTCACCGCGGGGGCGTGCCGGTAAGCGTGGATGACTGTTTTGCACAGTTCACGGTCCTGATATGGCGGCCTGGCTTTGGGAGACATCGTCTCCAGTCCGTCGAAAAAATCGTCCGGGTCAGGTGCTACAACCATCTTTTTCTCCTCTTATAGTGCTTTACCTCGCGGTAGCTCTTCTTAGCCC
>PLLL01000095.1 GCA_003141235.1 Dehalococcoidia bacterium | reverse complement strand
AAGATCTACATCATCGACGAAGTGCACATGCTGTCCAAGCAGTCCTTCAACGGGCTGCTCAAGACGCTGGAAGAGCCGCCGCCTCACGTTGTTTTTATCCTGGCCACCACTGAAGCTCATAAACTCCTGCCGACTATTCTTTCGCGGTGCCAGCGCTTCGATTTTCACCGTTATACACTGGCTAACACAGTGAGTTGGCTGTCCCACGTCTGTGAAGGCGAGGGCATTCATACCGATGCGGAAGGATTAAAACTCATCGCTAAAGCTGCTACCGGCAGTATGCGGGATGCCCTGAACCTTCTCCAGCAGCTTAACACCCAATACGGCAACGATGTTACACTCCCGCAGGTGCAGGCTATGCTCGGTATAACCGGCGACCAGCGTTCTAAAGAACTGGTAAAACACATCGTGGCTAAGGATGTCGCCGCCGGAGTGGCCACGATAAATAACGTTAACAGCGATGGGCTCGACCTGCGCCAGTTCAACCGCGATGTGGTGGAATACCTGCGGCTGCTGCTCCTTGTTAAAACCGGCTCCGTCGACTCCCTGGAACTCACCGCCGATGATATCAAAGAGCTTAAAGAGTTGGCCGCCAAGGCATCCGTCACCCAGGCGCTTAAAGCGGTCAAACGCTTCGGCCAGCTCGACCTTAGCCTCGATAACTACTCCACCCTGCCACTGGAACTGGCGCTGGTGGACTGCACCCTGCCCGATGAAGAAAAAATCGAGCACACGCCTAAAGCCCAGGCGGAGCCGGTAGTAAAGAAGGTAAGTCCGACAGCGCCGCAGTCTTACTCCATCCCTAAAGCGAACCCCATTTCTACCGCGCCGAAGGCTGCCGTCCATCCAATCGAGCATAAAGCGCCCGAACCTACACCTACAGCAGCAAAACCTGTAACAGCTAAAGTAGAACCGACCCCGAAGCCAGCAGCTCATGTCGAAAGCGCCCTGGCCGCCGGCAGCCCCATCGAACAGCTTCAAGGGCAATGGAGAAAAATCATCAACGAATCGCCCAACGGCCTGCCTAAAACACCGGCTGCCGCCCTGCTGCGGAGCGCAAGGCCGTTATCTATCGAAGGCGATACACTGGTCGTTTCGGTCAGTCACCCATATCTCAAGGAAAAGATGGATACGCTGGAAAATCAAAAGACAGCCGATAAAATAGTCAGCAATTTCCTGGGACGTTCCTGCAAGGTGCACTGCGTCTACGAGCACGAGAACAACCACCTGGTAAAGGCGGCGCTGAACATGGGCGCCCAGGTCATCGATACGGAGGGAAAATGAACAAATTTATGATGCAGCAGGCACAGAAGCTCCAGGCACAGCTTCTTAAAGCGCAGGAAGAACTGGCCACGCTTATGGTGGAGGCAAGCTCCGGCGGCGGGGCGGTAAAAGTGGTGATGAACGGGCAACAGGCGATACAGTCGGTGAAAATATCGCCGGAAGTAGTCAATAAAGAAGACGTCGAGATGCTCGAAGACCTGATATTGACCGCCGTTAAAGAAGCCCAGACCCTGGCGCAGGAAGCCGCCGCTAAAAAGATGGGCGGGCTGACCGGGGGGCTAAAGATACCGGGACTGATGTAAGTGGAAAGTCAAAGCTTAAAAGTAAAAAGTCAAAGCTGAGTTGAAAAACTATTGCTATTTGAAAAATATTAATGAAATGTCATTGCGAGGAGTACATTAGCTTTGCTAAGTATAAACTGCGCGACGTGGCAATCTCTATCTATTTTATCAACCCTAATTAGAGATTGCCGCGCCTCCCGACTGCGGTCGGGATGGCTCGCAATGACAGGTCCTTTTTTACTTTTAACTTTTGAACTATTATTCTTGAGGAGAATTTTAATTGAAGTTTGAACCAACCCCGGCCACTGACGCTATCGGCAAGCTGGTACAGGAGTTTGCCAAGCTGCCGGGCATCGGGCCGAAGAGCGCCCAGCGCATTACTTTTTACCTCCTGCGCTCTAACGAGGAGCAGGCCAAAGCCCTCGCTGAGGCGCTTTTATCATTAAAGCAGAGAATCAACCTGTGCTCTATCTGCTGCAATGTCACCGAGTCCGACCCCTGCCCTTTGTGCCAGAACCCACAGCGCGAAGTTTCGCAAGTATGCATCGTGGAGCAGCCGCAGGACATTATCGCTTTAGAGCATACGGGCGTCTATAAGGGTCTTTACCACGTCCTCCACGGCGCTATCTCCCCTACCGAGGGCGTCGGCGCCAGCGATATAAGAATCAAAGAGATGCTCGCCCGACTGCAAAACAATACCGTTAAAGAGGTCATCCTGGCGACCAACACCAACATGGAAGGCGAGCAGACAGCCATGTACCTTTCGCGCGTTATCACCCCCCTCGGTATTAAGGTAACGCGCCTGGCGCGCGGCCTGCCCTTCGGCACGGAGCTTGAATACGCCGACGACGTTACACTGACGAGAGCGTTAGAGGGCAGAAGCGAGTTTTAAAAATCCCCCTGAATCCCCCTTTTTCAAAGGGGGACAAGCTTACCAGTTGCACCCTTCTTATGCTCTCCACTATACTTTGAGAAAGTAATAAACTAAGTCTCCCCCTTTCGTAGAGAGGGGTATAGGGGAGTGTAGTCAATACTATTCCAGTATTAAGGAGAGAGAAATATGCAAGATTCAACTCAAGCCCAGAAAGATAAACTCATTAAAGCCCTGACCGACCGCGGGGCAAATCTCCCCTGCCCCAGGTGCGGCAATACCGATTTTACCCTGCTGGATGGATATTTCAATCAAATGATCCAGGAAGAGCCCAAAGGCATTGTTCTCGGCGGGCGCACGATTCCCTCCATCGTCATTGCGTGCAACCGCTGCGGCTTCCTCAGTCAGCACGCCCTGGGTATATTAGGACTATTGCCCAAAGAAGAAAGCAATACTGCAGAGGAGGCCAAAAAATGAACCCAGGAAAAACGCCTCTGCCGGAAGTACGTATCAACATCGGTACAACCCAAGACCTGGAAACCGTCTCGGAGCTGTATCTGACGAATCTGCCTCAAGACGTTATCAGCACAACCGAAGATAAATTACGCCTGACCCTTTCGGAATACCTGAAAAAGACAGAGAAGAAAAAGGGGTGGGTTACACCCTTTGGGTTAACGATATCTTTCACTCTGACGCTGATGGCGGCCACCTTTAAAGACCTGGCGTTTTCTGCGGCTACCTGGAAAGCCATTTTCATTCTCGGTGTTATAGCCGCCTTTATCTGGCTGGTATACTCAGTCATAGGAGCCTTTCAGTCGGTAACAATAGACGATATTATCAGTCAACTGAGAAATCACTCCGATTCGATGATTAAATTCGTGAAAAAAAGCTGAAATGTCAGACCCTCGCGAATATAAAACCGAAACAACCAAATCCTTCTCACTCTCCCTTTTACAAAGGGAGACGATAAACTCAGGTTGCGCCCTTCTCATGCTCTCCCCTATACTTTGAGAAAATGGCGTATTTAGAAGAGGCGGAAAAAGGGGCGAAGTTTAAAAATGGTGGATAAAGAAAAGGATTTTAAATACTTCCTTGAAACACTAATAAATGCTACGTCTAAAATTGAAGAACATTATTTTCAATTACCAATTGCTGGTCAAAAAAATCCGAGATTTCTAGAACGCGTCTATTGTTACGAACTTTATCACCAACTCCGTTTCACTTTATGCAACCAATTCCCATATAAATTAAATGGTGAAGTTGATAAAAATGGTAATCCTACAATACTGCAGGGATTGGGTCCAGTCAAACTGGATTTTATTGTACACGTTCCCAGAGATGAAGATAATAATTTGATTGTGATTGAGGTAAAGCCCATAACAGCTAAATTAAACCGAATAAAAGATGACCTAAAGAAACTCAAGGGTTTTCTTGAAAAGGCAAAATACCATAAAGCCATCATGTTTATATACGGTAGTGATAATAAAAACAGTAGAAATAAGGTTAAAAGCATAAGAACGGAAATAAATATTTTGTCAGAATACTCAGAACGAATAATACTACTATGGCACAAAGAGCCTAGAAGTAAAGCGGAAGTAATAAACCATGTCAGACCCGCGTGAATATAAGACCGAAGCTATTGTTATCAGGAAGACGAAGCTGGGGGAGGCGGATAGCATCCTTACTTTCTTTACCCCCCACCTCGGCAAAATCCAGGGCTTCGCCAGGAGCCTGCGCAAGCCTAAAAGCAAAATGGCGGGCCACCTGGAAATGCTCACCCACAGCACGGTAGCCTTTTCGCGCGGGCGGAACCTGGATACTATCACCGGCGCGCAGACCGTCAACGCTTTCGTCCCCCTGAAAAACGACCTCTGGCTGACCTCCTGCGGCCTCTACATCGCCGAGCTGGTCAACCAGTTCACCGCCGAACACCAGGAAAACTACTCTCTCTTTCAGCTAACCATAGAGACCCTGCAAAGATTGTGCCAGGAAAATAATAAAGAACTCACCCTGCGCTACTTCGAGCTGCATCTCCTCGATAGCGCCGGCTACCGCCCGCAGCTCCGGGAATGCGTTGCCTGCCACAAAGCGCTGGAGCCAGTTGTCAACGCGTTCAGCGCCGCCGCCGGCGGTATGCTCTGCCCCGCCTGCAGCCCATTAAGCCAGTCGTTCTCCTATCCCCTCTCCGTTAACGCGCAGAAAGTCCTGAGGCTCCTCCAAGGGGAGGACTACACCAACGCCAGCCGCGTTAAGATAGACGAGGAACTGGCCCGTGAGTTGGAGAGCGTCCTTAGCGGCTACCTCAAGCACCTGCTCGAAAGAGAGGTCAAGTCCGCCGCCTGGCTGGAGACGCTGCGGGAACAGCTTCATTTAAAAAACATTTAGATTGATTCTCCAGGCGATATGATATAATACGGATAAAAGCACCTTCAGGAAGTGGCAGATGAAAACATTTACAGCTTACGTGGAACTGGATGAAGAAACAGGCCTTTATATCGGCATCGTGCCGGGGATTCCGGGGGCGCACACTCAGGCAACTACCTTAGATGAACTTCAAAAGAACCTGAAAGAAGTCCTGGAATTATGTCTTGAAGAGTATACAGGCCCGGTTGAAAACCTGCCGAAATTCGTTGGACTCCAGCAAATTGAGGTTGCCGCATGACACGCCTTCCCATTGTAAACTTTAAAACAATGGAGAAAGTACTTTTACATCTGGGTTTCAAAGTTATTCGCAGCAAGGGCGCCCATGTTTTTTACCGCCATCCCGATGGCAAAACAACAACACTCCCCAACCATCAAGGCAGGGATTTATCCCGTCCCCTCATACGTGAAATTCTCCGGGAAATCGAATTGACTCCCGAGCAATTCATCCAGGTATTACAAAAAGTCTAGTAGGCCACCTTCTCCTAAAGTTTTTACCCCTGTATAACTTACAGACATCCTCCCCTTTACCCCTGCGTACGGATAACATATAATAGTGAAATCAGGACAACCTATTTATTATTACAGAAAGAGAAAAACCTAAAAATGGATAACATCATCGAGCCAAGAAAACAAAAACTAGAGAGGCTGCGCTCTCGCGGCGTTAACCCCTACCCGAATAGTTATAAGCGCAGCAACACTACTCAAGAAGCAGTCAATTTGCTTACGGATTATGAAGCAAAAAAGGCCGGGACACCACAAGTGTCTGTCAGGAATCTCCTGGACGATAATCCTCTAACCAGTATCGCCGGACGTGTTATCGCAAAACGCAGCATGGGGAAAATCGCGTTTATAGACCTACGTGACGGATCCGGCAAAATTCAGCTACTTTTCGGCGACCGGCTCAACCCATCCCTCGTTGAGATAGCCAAAGACATTGACATCGGCGATTTCATCGGCGCGAGCGGCCATCTTTTCCTGACCAGAACAAAAGAACCTACCGTTGCCGTTCAAGAGTTCACCATTTTATCCAAGTCGCTCCTGCCTTTGCCGGAAAAATGGCACGGTCTGGCGGACACCGAGATACGCTACCGCCAGCGTTATGTAGACCTGATTGCCAGCAGCGAAGTCAAAGACATTTTTCAAAAGCGCAGCCGGATTATCACGGCCATGCGCAGTTTTCTCGATGGCCGCGGCTTCATCGAGGTGGAGACGCCGGTGCTGCACTCGTCCGCGGGCGGCGCTCTAGCCGCGCCCTTTATCACCCACCATAACGCGCTCGACCAGGACTTCTACCTGCGCATCGCCCTGGAGCTGCACCTCAAGCGGCTCATCGTCGGCGGGTTCGATAAGGTGTATGAAATCGGACGTATCTTCCGCAACGAAGGTATAGATACCACCCACTCCCCGGAGTTCACCATGCTGGAAAGTTACGAGGCCTACGCCGATTATAACGACGTCATGGCGATGCTGGAGCAGATGGTATCTTTCATCAGCCAGCATGCGCTCGGCACCGCCGAGATCAAGTACGGCAACGATATTATCAACCTGACGCCCCCCTGGCGGCGCATCACCCTGCGGGACGCCATTAAAGAATACAGCGGTATCGACTTCGTGAAATATCCCACCGCCGACGGCCTCCGAGAGAAGATGCGTTCGCTGAACATAGAAATCGACCCTAAGAAGAACTGGGCCAAGCTGGTCGATGAGCTGTTAAAGACCTTCGTCAGGCCGAAGCTCATCCAACCAACCATCGTCTTTGACTACCCCGTGTCGATGTCGCCGCTGGCCAAGCGGAAGCCGGGCGAAGAGCGCGTGGTAGAGCGCTTCCAGGCCTACGCCGGCGGCTGCATCGAGATGGGCAATGCTTTCACCGAGCTCAACGACCCCATCGAGCAGCGGCTGCGTTTCGAGGAGCAGCTGCAGGAGCGCCAGGCGGATGACGAAGAAAAGTGGACGATAGACGAGGACTTCCTGACGGCGCTGGAGTACGGCATGCCCCCCACCGGCGGCCTCGGCGTGGGCATCGACCGGCTGACCATGCTGCTGACCAACCAGACATCAATCAGAGAGGTTATCCTTTTCCCGCAATTGAAGGGAAAGGAATAAAAAGGCTAAGTTATACAAAAGTAGGGTCTGATGCAACGCTTTACTTCTGCTATTTACAAAGCTTTAGAAAATGAAAACTGGTATGGTGCGTTATTTCTAGCGCTAACGCTGCCCGATATATGTGGTAAAATTCAATACCCTCAAGCGAAATCAGAAGAAAGATATGTTAAATGGTTCCAAAAATATCTAGATGATAAATACACACGTGAAGTAGGGCCGAAGAGACAAAAACATATATTTTTATCAGGTGAAGATTGCTATGCACTTCGTTGTTCGCTTTTACACGAAGGCTCAGATGCTATAAGTAGCCAACGTTGTAAAAAAGCCTTAGACAGTTTTCTCTTTTTAACTAAAGGAGCCCATTGTAATTGGTGCAACGTTAATAAACACACTTTTCTAGAGTTAAACGTCACTAATTTCTGTGAAGATATTTGTGAAGCAGTCGAGAAATGGTTAAACGATTTAGAACACGATGACCATATACAAAAAGAATTAGCAAATATAA
>PLLL01000099.1 GCA_003141235.1 Dehalococcoidia bacterium | reverse complement strand
TCCCGGTGTCACCCTCACCCTTGGTCCCTCTCCCATCAAGGGAGAGGGGTATAAGGATGGACTATATAACGGGGGATGGCTCGCAATGACAATAACCGTTATAGCATCACCGTGCCGCCGTCCACGTAGAGCACCTGACCCGTCATGAAATCAGAGTCCGCCGAGGCCAGGAAAACGGCCGTCCCCAGCAGGTCTTCCGGCTGCTCACGGCGCTGGAGGGACTGCTCTGCGGTAGCCAGCTTGAAAGTGCCGTCACTGTCACGCTGTCCCAGGCTGGCTTCGGTGGTAGTATATCCGGGGGCGATGGCGTTCACGTTGATACCGGAACCGCCCAGCGCCCGGGCCATGGCATGGGTAAAGGTGTAAATCGTCCCCTTGCTGCAGGCATAAGGTAAAAACACCTGCGCCGCCGGAACCTGCGGCACGTTGGAGGCGATGTTGATAATCTTTCCTTTGCCGGCTTTAGTCATAAGCGGCGCTATCGCTTTACAGCACAGCCATGTCCCGATGACGTTGACCTTGAAAATGCGCTCCCAGTCCGCTACCGTCCAGGCGTCCCAGGGCGTAATGTTCAGCCCGTACCAGATGGCGGCGTTATTGACCAGGATATCCACCTTGCCGAATTTCTTCATAACTTCTTCGGCCATCTTTTTGGTCGCTTTCTCATCGGAAATATCCGTGAGCATAGCGGCGGCCTCGCCGCCCTTCGCTTTTATCTCTTTGGCAGTAGCTTCGGCCCTCTCCAAGCTGATATCGGGCAGGAATAATTTGGCGCCTTCCTCGGCGTACTTTAACGCGAAGGCCTTACCCAACCCGCGCCCCGCCCCGGTGATGATGGCCACTTTATCCTTTAATATCGCTGACATGTCTTCCTCCTTGAAATAATGCCGAGCTTATCATGAAAAGCCAGCTTAGAAAAATCTACATCACCACAGAAAACATGTCAAGCGAGAAGTCTCAAGGATTCTGTTTGGGTGGTTATTACATGAAATCATCCCTATTTCGAGTTAGAGATTGCCGCGCCTCCCGACTCCGGTCGGGATGGCTCGCAATGACCGGATTATTTTTAAGTTTGAATAATAAAAGAGAGGGGGCTTTACCCCCTCTCCAAATTTTCCCTAACAGATAACAGGCTAATTTTGGCCTCGAATATTCGGCGCGGCAGCGTATAAAGCCGCCTCTGTCGATTCCCGACGAAGTTTGATGAAAGCTTGGACCAGCTCCGGATCAAATTGCGTGCCGGCGCATTTCTCAAGTTCGTTCAGGGCTTCATCCTCAGTCATCCCGCGCTCTTTATAGTTACGTTCTGATTTCATCGCGTCATAAGAATCAGCGATAGTCATGATACGAGCATCGAGAGGAATATCTTTCCCCTTTAACCCTTTAGGATAGCCCTGACCGTCATATCTTTCGTGATGGTACAGGATAGCGTCGATACAGTCCCGCAGACCGACGACATATTTGATAATATCCAGAGCTAGCTGCGGGTGATTTTTAATCGTTTCCCACTCCTGGTCCGTGAGCGGGCCGCGCTTGGTCAGAATGCTGTCGGGTAGATTCAGTTTCCCGATATCATGAAGTAAAGACGCCGCCCGTATCCGCCAGACCCCGTCTTTGTCGTAGCCGATATCCCTGGCGAGTTCGGCGGCATATTTACAGACTAATTTGGAATGGCCGTAAGTATAGTGGTCTCTGGCATCAACGGTAGAGGCCAGAGAAAAAACTATATTGTCAATAGCCGTGTTATTATCCAGGTTGAGCATGGTTTCCGGCTGAGTTGACTCAATTATATCGATTTCGCTGGCCGCGACTACCCTGTTGCGGCCAGCTTGTTTAGCCGCATATACCGCCTTATCAGCCGCCTGGATAATCGTACTTCTGGCAACTCCATCGATGCGCCAGCAGGAAACGCCGATGCTGCAGGTCAGCGTGATGCCTTTATCGCTCATGCATGTTTCCACTTTGCCGCGGATACGCTCAGCGACAACCCTGGCATCTTCTCCCGCCGTGCCTTTCAGGATAATGGCAAACTCGTCGCCGCCGTACCGCCCGCCGATATCTTTTTCCCTGATGGAAGCCTTGATAATCCGGCCTACTTCCTTTAATATTTCATCGCCCATGGCGTGCCCGTAAATATCGTTATAGGTCTTAAAGAAGTCAAGGTCGATAAAGAGTAAAGAAAAATCATCGCCGGAAAGGGCGCAGTGTTCAATCTCCCGATTATAGCTATCCTGAAAGCTCCGATGATTATGCAGACCGGTTAAGCCATCGATATCAGCCTGTTCTTTGGCGTTAGCGTAGATTTGCGCATTCTCTATAGCCACGGCTGATTCTTTAGCCAGCATGGACACCAGGTCCACATCATCTCGGGAGTAACCGCCTTTGCCCTGTTTTTTACTTAAAGCCAGAATAGCTACCAGCCGCTTTTTGGAGAGTACCGGACACAGAATTTCCACCTGAAAAGTGCTGAGGGCTTCCCTGTCTTCAACGGTAAGCTGTTTAAACCGCGGCTCTTTTTCTATCGTCTCTATGGAAAGGGGCAAGCCGCTTGTTACCAGCCATTTGATTAACAGGCTTTCGCATGACAGCATTATCGGGGCGATTTGATCTTCCTCCGTGAGCCGGGCGACGAATTTAGTAGAATAATGCTCGTTAAAGGGTAAGAGCAGCCCCACCTGTTTGGCACGAACTGTTTTCGCCAGGGGTTTCATCAGCTCGTTAGCGATTTCTTTAATATTGATGAAATTGCTGACTTTACCGGCGAAGGAAAGCAGCAGCTGGCGGTTGACATAGCGGCTGCCATAAAATAGCTTATCCGCAGCTTTGTCCAGCGCCGCCTTTATCCAGTTAAAGAGATAGGCGAAGAGAATCACCAGAACTATGGTCGCCGGTATACCCATTTGAGGGGGCAACAGGCGCAATAAATTGCTTAAAACCAGCAGCAGGGTAAGATAGGCAAGCGTCATGCAAATCGTAACCCCGGTATAAACCATCCATTTTCTCATCAAGACCTGCATATCGAGCAAACGGTACTTCATGAGAGCGTAAGCAATGATAATAGCATTTACGGTGTAGCCGGTTTGAGTAACCGCATAAGGCAGGTCCTGAACAATATACTTGAGAAGACCGGCTACAATCATGATAAGAGAACCAGCCAGTAGATAAGCCGCTCTGTTCCGGTCTTCAGGTTCGGTAGCTTTCTTGAGGAGATTAGCAATATAGAATAGTATTCCTATGGTAATTGCATCATTCATGATTATCACGACATTGATGGCGAATACGTAGGAGTTAGCCAGTGTCCGGTTGTTCAGGAGATTTAGCCCTTGAGTTAAATAACCGTATGCCAAAACGACCAGCGTCACCGCCAACCAGGCATAGCCGAGTTTCACCAATTTTCCGGTGTCTTTATGAGCGTAAGCGGTAACAAAGTGCGCGTAGGCGACCATCAGCCAGGTAGTAAAGAGAATAACCGAGAGCTTCCAGAATACCAGCTGTTCGTAAGGCAAACGCAAATTTGTCAGCAGGCCGGCCAGGCTTATCCCTGATGCGGCCAGGAGTACCACCATGAATAATTTCTTTAAGGCAACCTTTTTCGAACACAGCACCAGCGAAATAAGAATGGCATAGACGATAAGGCTGCCGAACTGAAAAATACTCTGGGCGTTTAGCTGAAACATAATTCTCCTTTATACCTCTCAGCAAATCTATCAGGTTTTCCGGCGCATGGTAATGAATACCATGACTATAAGGAAGAGGAAGCAGCCGATACTCACCCACCGGGTTAACGGGCCGCATTTATCAATCCCGAACCAGGTAAAACCTTTGTCCGAGGACATGTCTTTCTTCGATGGCGTACCCGATGTTTTGTTAGTATCTACAGGCGCCGGCTGTGTTTGAGTTGAATTTATATCCGCGGCAGGTTCATTCAAATCTGAGGCCAAAGCGACCTTACCAGTAGTAGTACCCTGGCCGGACGCATCCGTACATTGCAGCAATGCGTCAATGACGTTATAGTGGAGCTTTAATAGCGTATCATTCGCAGCGGTGATGTTGCAGGACTCAATGCTCAGGAAGGCAGTTTTACCTCCGATAAAACCTTCGACACTTATCTTACCGGCGCCGTCGGTGATGCCCTGGAGCGTCAGGGTATAGTCGCCGGCCTCAGGTTCACGGATGCGTATAGTCGAGCCTGATTCTCCAACGGCAGATACGCTGGAGCCTGAAATCTGGTTCACTTTCGCCCCGTTTTTAAGATACCCGATAATTGCTCCGATCGGGTTCTTTACCAGGCTCAGTACCGGTTGATTAACCGTAATTACCAGCTCATTCTCAGCTTGAGGAATAGCCACCGGCGCCGATGGTTGCCCATGAGGTTTGACTTCCGTCATCTCTCCGGCGGCTACCTGGACTTCGGCGCCTCCGGCGCTCACACCGACTTTACCCTCGGTAGTCTGGACTGTGGTTTTCCCGTTTTCATCGACTTCCGTCGAAAACAATGTGCCGTGAACCATGATATCGGCTGATGTCGTCCATATCTGAAAACTGGTTTTCCCCCCGACTTTAGCCACCTGGTTCCAGGTCTTGCCGGATTGCTGTTTCAGAATTACCGCGTACGGCTGCGTACTCTGGCTATCTTCAATCTTATCGATAATCAAATCAGTTCCGGGTTCCAGTTTGGTGGTCGTACCGCTGGTAAAGGTAACAACCGCGTCGGCATCGGCGGCGGTCTTTATCCGGCTGCCCGATTCCAATATCATACCGTTGCCGGCTTTTTCCCAGGTCAGGGCATCCTTTTTGAATACAAGAACATTGCCCCGAATGATATCGAGGACGCAAGAGGGTGATGACGTGGTAAATCGGTTCGGGTTATAGAGATAAAACCCGGCATCTACCGCCAGAAATATAACGATAGTAACCAGGATAATAGCCGCGGCAAGGTTGCCCTTACGAGTCTTCAATGTGTTTTTGCCTTACCACCTTATGTATTTCCACGCCCAATATAGTACTAAAGTTATGATAAACAACCCGTAAACACAGATATATAGAAGATAAATAATGTGTGAATCAATACCGTTCTTAATTGACAAATCGCCATGAAGGTGAGAAATTGTAATCGAACCAGGGAGGCAGAAGATGCTGCTCAAAGATAAAGTGGCCATTATTACCGGCGGCGCCTCAGGGATAGGGCGGGGCATCGCCATTAAGTTTGCCGAGGAAGGCGGCTCGGTCGTGATTTCTGATATTACGGAGCCGGAAGGAAAGAAAACAGCGGCTGAGGTCTCTCAAAAGGGAGGCAATGGACTTTTCGTGCGCTGCGATGTTACCAGCAGCCGCCAGGTGCAGGAGATGGTGAGCCAGGTTATCCGGAAATTCGGGCGGATTGATATCCTGGTGAACAATGCCGGAGGAGTCCCGGGTGCCGGATAAAGAAGCCTTTTTCACCGACCTGGGTCATAAAGTACCCCTGCAAAGAATGGGGACGCCAGAGGACATCGCCGGGGTGGCGCTGTTCCTGGCCTCCGAGCTTTCGTCTTATGTCACCGGCGAGTCCATACGTGTCGGCGGAGGGCTGCCTTTGTCACCCGCTTAGCAACAACCACAATACACGCGTAATATCCAGACGGAGAGTAATATGGCTAACGGCTATATAGGTAAAATGCTCAAGGTGGATTTATCCAGCCATGAGCTCAAAGATGAAATCCTGGATGAAAAAATATGCCGTGATTTTATCGGCGGTTACGGCATTGCCGCGAAAATAATTTTCAACGAACAGGCCGCCGGTGTAGACCCTCTGGGACCTGACAATATACTTGGCTTTATTACCGGCCCCTTTACCGGCACGCCGGCCATCTCCGGCACGAGGTTTACCGTGGCCGGGAAATCCCCGTTAACAGGCGGCTGGGGTGATGCCAATTCCGGCGGCACCTTCGGCGCGTTCCTGAAATTCGCCGGTTACGATGCTGTTTTTTTCAAAGGCATATCTGAAAAACCGGTTTATCTCCTGATAGATAACGGCGTGGCGTCATTGAAAGACGCCGCCCATCTCTGGGGCAAAGACACCCGCGAAACAGAAGACCGTTTAAAAGCCGAGCTGGGCAAGGACACCGCCGTAGCCTGTATCGGCCCATCGGGCGAGAAACTTTCCCTTATCGCCGGTATTATTCACGACCGGGGTCATGTCGCCGCGCGTTCCGGGCTGGGAGCCGTCATGGGTTCGAAAAAAATCAAGGCCATAGCCGTTAAGGGCAGCCTGAAAGTGCCCCTCGCCGACGAAAAAGCCGTCCGCGTGCTAAGGACAAAGTACCTGGCGCAGATAGGCGGACATATCGAGATGATGAGAAAATACGGTACGACCTTCGTTACGGTTAGCGCTGCGGAGTCCGGCGATTCGCCGGTGAAGAACTGGGGAGGCGTGGCGGTCAAAGATTTCCCGGATGCTAATCCGCTGGGGGCCGACGCAATAGCCGCCCGCAGGTTAAAGCCGACGGCCTGCTACCAATGCCCTGTCGGCTGCGAGGCCATGATGAAAGCCGGTACCGGAGAATATCGGTATGAGGCCGGCTCCCACCGTCCCGAATACGAGACACTGGCCATGCTGGGGAGCAACTGTCTGAATACGAATCTCGAATCCATCATTAAGGCGAACGATATCTGCAACCGCTGCGGCATCGATACTATCTCCGCCGGGGCTATCATCGCCTTTACGATAGAATGCTATGAAAACGGCCTCATCACCCAAAAGGACACCGGCGGCATCGAGATGACCTGGGGCAATCACAAATCAATCGTCGCCATGATAGAAAAGATGGCCCGGAGGGAAGGCTTCGGGGATATCCTCGCCGATGGCGTGCAGATAGCCGCCCGGAAAATCGGTAAAGGCGCGGAAAGGTATGCCATTCACGTGCACGGACAGGAAGTCCCGGCCCATAACCCGATAGCCGGAGCCAGCCTGGCCACCAGCTATATTACCAATGCCACGCCGGCCCGTCACACTCAAGGCGCCGAGACCCACCATATCAAAGGACTGATTTCTGACTTCGATAAAAATTCAGATACAGCCATGGCGCAGGCCTTTAAGCGCGGCAGCAACTTCCAGCACGTTTTAATGTGCTCCGGCATGTGTCTATTCGTATACATGGCTTTGCCCGACGTGAATGCCCTCGTTGAGTTTATGAACGCCGTCACCGGCTGGGATACAACCCTCGAAGAACTTGTCACGGCCGGGGAGAGAATCGCCAATATCCGCCAGGCTTTCAACGTCCGTGAAAGTGTAAACCTGCGGCATTATACAGTCCCGGGACGGATACTCGGTATGCCGCCGCACTCGGAAGGCCCACTGGCGGGCGTAACTGTTCCTGCTGACAAGTATGTCAGAGGCTACCTTAAGGCGATGGACTGGGATTTAAACACCGCCAGACCCAGTGACCGGAAATTAAAGGAATTGGGGCTAGAGGGCGTAGCGTCACAGCTGGGAATTCCACAGTAATCTTGAAGGAGGCAGAATCGTTTTATTTGCCTCGCAGGCGGGGACACACGGCGTGCCCGGCAGCGCCGCTTACTGCGTTTCTAAATACGGCGTCATCGGGCTGGTAAAGACGCTCGCCATCGAGCTGGGGCCGCACAAAATCAACGTTAATGCCATTAACCCCGGCGCTATCATTACCAATCTCAGGGACGATTCTTTTAGCGCCATGAGTAAAGCACAGGGCGTTTCCTGGGACGAAGCGCGAAAGAAAGACTACGCCAAGATAAGCGCCAATATCCCGCTCGGCCGGCTCGGCACGACTGAAGAGGTGGCCGACCTGGTTTATTTCCTCGTTTCCGATTTATCCACTTATCTTACCGGCGAAACCATCGGCATCACCGGAGGGTTCATTTAAAGTTTAATAGCAGGTATTTGGCGATGGACGCAATATTAGAGTTCGTAAAAAAATACGCCGGTATTCGTTATAAAGATATCCCGGCCTCCGCAGCGGAAGCCGCCAAGAAAGAGGTGCTGGACAGCCTGGCGACAGCGCCGTATTCCAGCGCGCGGATGGTTGACTCGGCATTTTCGCTCGTCAGGGCGCTGAGCATTATGACCGGCGTAGGACATTCCGCCATAATGTGTTTCAAAGCCGTCAGGCCGTCCATCTCCGGCATTTGAATATCCATCAAAACGAGATCGAAGGACCCCGTCTTCAGCAGCAATAGGGCTTCATTGCCGTTCTCGGCGACCGCCAGTGAGTGACCCATCCTCTCTAGCATGCGTTTCGCAACGGTCTGGTTGATCCGGTTATCTTCCGCCAAAAGAATATTTAGGCCCTTCGGCTGCGCTGGTTGCTCGACCAGCGGAAACACAAGCCGCGATTCAGCTTCTTTGCCGCTCACCTTCAATCGCGCGGTGAAGTGGAAGCGGGAGCCTTGGCCAACCTCGCTTTCAAGCCAGAGTTTTCCGCCCATCAGCGCTACCAGACGCGCAGAAATAGTCAAACCAAGTCCGGTACCGCCATACTTTCGCGTCGTCGATGAATCGGCCTGGGCGAAGGGAGAAAAGATAGACACCCGTTTCTCGATTGGGATGCCGATGCCGGTGTCGGAGACCGTAAACCTTACAACTCTGGTTTCACCGTCTTCGGCATCAATTGCGACCCTCAGCGCCACTTCTCCGTGAGAAGTAAATTTGATCGCGTTACTCACCAGGTTGACAAGGATCTGGCGCAGCCTTCCCGGATCTCCCGCTACCAGTTCCGGCACATCCAGTGCGATGTCACAAAGAAGCTCCAGGTTCTTCTCATGGGCAAGGAAGCTAAATGTCTTTAGCGCTTCCTCCACGCAACTGCGCGGGTTGAAGTCGACTATTTCCAGCTCAAGTTTCCCTGCCTCAATTTTGGAGTAATCAAGAATATCGTTGATCACGGTAAGAAGAGAATTAGCTGATACTTTAGCTGTCTCCAGAAAATCTCGTTGCTCTGCGGTGAGTTGCGTACCGAGCGCCAGATCGGTCATACCGATGACACCATTGAGCGGCGTCCGGATTTCGTGGCTCATGTTTGCCAGGAATTCGCTCTTGGCTCGGTTGGCGGCTTCTGCGCGCCTTTTGGCCAGGCGCAGTTCACCTTCCACTCTTTTGAGTTCGGTGATGTCTTGAACAACCCCGCCAACACAACGTATGGCCCCGTCGGAGGACTTCACAGGATAGTAGCTTACCAGCCAGTCCCGCTCGTCTGCGAGATTCGCGAGCGTAACACCGCGCACTGCGAGATCCAAAATCGGTTCTCCCGAAGCAAACACTCGATCAACGATAACGCCAACTTGAGAAGTCATCTGGGGGACAAGCTCAGCCAAAGTGCGCCCGATGTGTTCATGGACCGGTCTTCCAGTGATAGCAGCGAGCCGCTCGTTTATGCGCAGAACACGTAAGCCTCTATCCAGGAGTCCAAGGCCCACCGGCGCAAGTTTATAAAGTTGGTCCATCTCCTGAAGCTGTTCCACGAGATGGTTACGGGTACGCCGCAATTCCTCTTCCTGCCTCTTCCGTTCTGTAATTTCGCGGGTGACCGTGGCCATGCACAGAGGGTTGCCACTGCTGGGGTGACGAACGATGAAGATGCTGGAATCTGTATCGATCGCCTGACCCGTCCGAAAATTCCGGAACTCTATCTCTCCGCCCCACCAGCCCTTCGCCTTGACAGTGGGCAGAACCGTGTCATCCAGGACGCGCTTACCCGCCTCCGTGTAATAGTCGTGTATCTTGGTCGCGGTCTGATGCAGGATTGGGTCGAAGCCGACCATCTCGCGGGCAGCCGGGTTGGTGTAGATGACCTCGCCGGACAACGTGGCCATGCCGATGAAGTCGGTCGAGTTCTCGACCGTGGAGACGAACATCTGGCGCTCTTCGTCTGCGAGTTTGGCCTGCGTAATGTTCTCATGAGAAACCACGACGCGTACCGGGTCGTCGTCTGCGAACCGCGTCACCCGAACCCGATACCATCGCTTTTCCGCAGGCGAGTGGCGGGGATATTCCAAGGTGAAGTTTTCTTGAGTTTTTAGAATGACAGCCCGGATCCCGATTGCAACGGCGGGAGCTTCCTCACAGCAGCATCCAGATGCAGCATCGCAGACGGCCAGGTAGTTGACGCCGACGCCGACTTCACTCTTCACCGAGTTGGAGAACCCAAATTCTCGCCAAGCCGCATTAACGGCGAGGATCAGCCCACTCTGATCCAGGATCGCGACATGGGCGCTCAGCGCATCCAGGGTGGAACGCGCGAGACGCTCCGATTCGGCTAACGCTTCCTCAGTCCGCTTCTGCTCGGTGATATCGCGGGCAATTTTTGAAGCGCCGACAATGACACCCTTGCTGTCTCGAATCGGCGAAATGGTCACCGAAACGTCAATGTTCGTGCCGTCTTTTCGCACCCGCAGAGTTTCGAAATGGTCAACGCGCTCGCCGGACCTGATGCGGGCAAGGATGTCATACTCCTCGTTGATGCGCTCCGGCGGCAACAGCACGAGCATCGGTTTGCCCACAATCTCCGCTGCCGAGTAACCGAATAGCTTTTCCGCGCCACGATTCCAGGCGGAGATCGTCCCATCCAGTGTCTTGCTGATAATGGCGTCATCGGAGGAGTCCACGATCGCGGCCAGCCGTTCCCGCAGTTCATCCTCCGCCAGATGTTCCACGAATTCGAAGACCTCGCGCAAATGGTGTAGGCTTCTCAATCCTTCATCGGCGGCATGTACGTCGTCCGTGACATTACCAACGTGCTTTGCCAGACGCGCAGAACGCGTGTGACGGCTTCTCTTTCCAGTTGAGGCGTCATTTGGCTCGACATGAGTACAGAGCGACCGTGAATGTGTGCGTGGACCGAAGGTCAGGTCCGACTCCAACCCACCAAGAGACCCTGGACCATTTGATTCGAAACCGTCAGATTTTCCCCCTCATGACCACCAGCCCCCGAGAACAAGGTAGCTGTACCAGAAAAGGGGTCTCCTCGCCGACTCGTTTGGCGTGGGGTTCGGCCCCGGTTTGCACCGTGACAGTTAACGTTCGTTTTCCGCTACAGGGGATGGCAATCATGCGAATCGCTTAACATATGCAAGAGTCTCCACCAGAGACGGGCGGCAAGACACGGAAAACCAACTCCGCCAGCTTCGGCAGTTCGCGGCCACTCAGGGCTGGGCCGTGGTTCATGAGTATGTGGACCGTGCTACCGGCAAGCACGGAGATCGTGACCAGTTTCAGAAGATGTTCGCGGCGGCCTCCCGGCGTGAGTTCGATTGCCTGCTCTTCTGGAGCCTTGACCGGCTGAGCCGTGAGGGCACCGTGGAAACGCTAGGAGATCACCAACACGATCCGCATCCCGTCGCCCACCTGCATCGTCCCCTGCCAGGTGCCAACCACATCCTGCGCCGTCTGCGCCGCCACCGGGTTAGTGAGCCGGTGTCGCCTGATCTCTTACCAGTCGCGCGACCGTAGTGGGGCTCAAACCCAGTTCATCCGCAATCCGCCGGATCGAAGCGCCGCTCTGTCGCAGCGCAGCGAGATTCGCCATCTTCCGGGGATCATGCTCTGTGCGTGGTCGACCCCCAACTCGTCCCTGGGCCTTGGCACGCTGTAGCCCGGCAATCGTTCTTTCGCTCAAGCGGACGCGTTCCTGCTTCGCCACCGCCGCAAGAATTCCAATCATGGCTTCCTTAAACATGCCGGTGCTATCGAGATATTGCTCCGTAATACGATCTGTAGTTGGCCCCGTAGCCGGTGAGCCTTTGGAGGTGGTTCTAGGGAAGGTCACGGCGACAACGGGGGTGGCTGTAAGGGTGTCTTCTACAGCATCGACCAGGAAGTGCAAGGGCGGCTCGTCCCTTCAATTACGGCAAAATAAGCCCGCGCCTTTCGGGAGGGTATGCCCGATCAATAGCCCGCGCAATCATTAATACTTGGTCCGAAGCGGCATACCGAACGCCGAGCGGAACGCATTCTCGCTCATCGGATTACTCGCGTACTTATCAATCCCCGTCGTCCACAACTCTTCGTCGCTTTTCGCTCGCGTTCCCTCAAGACAATGCAGGGAGTGAATCAGTTCATGAGCCAGAACGATATAAGGGTCTGTCTTCTCGCCCTTGCTGGTCATGATCTCGACATTCGTGAAGAACATCAGACAGACGGTTCCGATCCCATTATCGGCCGTCGTTTGATCCACTGCTTCGTTCGCGCTGCCCCCGCCTGCCTTCCAAAACGGACAGCCTACCGGAGAGTGGGCCGGATTGGGAGACATCTTCATCCCGTCCATCGTGACCTTGCCGTCAGCCTGGTGCGTCTTGATCACATTCATGCCGCGTTCGGTAAACATCATGGCCGTCGGCTTGCAGATCACGTTGATGCCTAGAGGGAAGCCCTTGCGAGACGCTGGTTTCGCGTTCTGGATCGCCGAAAGCAGCGACTTGCCGACCGCCACCGACTGCAGTCTCTTCAGATTCTCCACCATAATGAGCCGAAAGTAGGGGTTCTTCGCGGGATCGTAGAGGACACCGAATCCGGGAAACGCATCTAGAGGTTGAAAAAGTTCAGCCATTTCGAGCTCCCAACGAGAGGCTTTGGAATGCAAATATCAATTCGTCTTTGGAACCCACCAAGCGTTTTGCTTGAACATTTTGGAACGGAACGAATTGTACACGCGATGTCCCGGTCTGGAAACTGGAACATAAGAACGGCACCGTCGAATACCTCAAGGCCGTCAAAGATTCAGAGGAATCGCAGGTCAAAAAGCTGGTGAAGAAGCGCGTGCGCGAGGGGTTGACCGCTGACCCGGAAGCCAGCAGGAAAGACCTGACCGCAGCGGTGAAGGATCACTTAAAAAAATTTTGTGTTTACAGTGGTGTCCATTCCGAGCCCAAGGTTGCCGAGGGAGTTTCTCACCGGACAGACGTAAGGCAGGGATTGGTGCGCGTCGTGCAGGTCTATACTGAGCACGCGCCATGCGTGAGCTGTGAGGAAGTGATGAACAATCAACTTCCCGCACTCCGCCCAGCGCCTTTCTTTTACTTCATCCCTTGGTCCCGGTCGCTCCGCCGCGCAACCCTTCAGCCATACGGCGGCGATATTCACCTGCTGATGTTGAACCGGTACGGAGTCTAACTCACAAGAAGCAGCAGGTGATTCTCAGTTTCCTGAGTTTCTTTTTCGCCCTTTTCGATCCTTCTTGTTCGGAGTCCAGTCGCTCGACCCACTCACCGTCGGGGCGACGGCGTTCATTCTCCTACTCGTCTGCGCGGGTGCTGCGGCAGTTCCTGCATGGCGGTCGCCGATCCCGCGAGTGATAAAGGCTTAGCTTCAACTGAGCCAAAGGCACAAAGGGCCTCTTCAATGTCACAGGAGTCAGTGATGATCGACGTCTTTAACCGATGGGAGCAGGTCTAGCACGAAGGCAAGTTCGACCTGATGCCAAGCTGCGTCGCGGAAAACTACGTCCGACATGACCAAAAAGGCGATCGTACGGTGACACGCGACGCCTATTGCGGCGGCGCTTCGATCCGGCGGATTGCGGATGAACTGGACCTGAGCCCTACGACGGTTGCGCGACTGGTCAAGGCGTTGAACGCCGATGGTGGGGACAGCGCTTCCGCTTAGTCTGTGACGCGGTACTCTCGCGCCGATCACGTGTAGCCATAAACCGCTGTCCGGATCGCGTACCACCCGCCCGTGCCGGAATCAACCTGGCATTCTGCACCTGGTCGAGTCTCGATTATGACCCGCGCTTCGGGCAATACTGATCCGCGCACCTTGCGCACGAAACGCTTGATACAAGCAGGAGCCAGACA
>PLLL01000119.1 GCA_003141235.1 Dehalococcoidia bacterium | reverse complement strand
CATCCAGTTGCTCGGGGATATGCCGGCCTCGTACGAAATCGACCTCTCCTATGGAGAAAGTCTGATTATCTACCTTACATATTCGGGTAGAATATTAATTTTCATTCCAATCTGGAAGATAGTGGCGCCGCCGGGTTCTCAGAACTGAGCGATAGTTCCAGGAATCAAGTTTGCAAAGGAGATTAATCCGGTATGAATGAACGGCAACGTATTTTGCTGGTTGATGATGACCAGGATATGGTAAGGGTGTTGAACCGTACCTTGAAACATGAAGGTTTCGATACGGTAATCGTCACCAATAGTGATTCGGCAATATATCTTATGGAAAAGATTAACCCGGACATGGTTATCCTGGACGAGATGACGCCGAGTAAGGAAAGCCTGGAGGTTGTCGACCAGATACGGGAGCATTCAAATGTCCCTATCATCATGCTGACACAGAAGTATGAAATGGATGGGCTGCAGCAGGCGTTTTCCCACGGCGCCGATGATTATATCCGCAAACCTATCGGGGAGAAATCTTTTGTAGCGCGTGTTCGGGCCAACCTAAGGCGCGCCGGGCTTAAAACAATCCTTTCAACGATAATCGCTTGATTTTTCTTCAGGCATATAGTATAGTGTCATCACAACTGAATATTATATGAGGGAGTACCCCCGCGCGAGCGAGGGTCTAAATGGAAAGCAATCCGGTGAGAGTCCGGAGCGGCCGCGCCACTGTAATTGATGGGTAAACCATCACGAGCCAGGACGCCAACCCCCTTATTAATACCTACAGACTCCGCGGGGAGTGGTAGGACTTTTTATTGAGTCTTAACCCCTCGACTGTAGTCGAGGGGTTTCTTTTTTAAATGAGGAGTCCTAAAGGAATAATGATGCAGTTTTTGATAAGGAAAAAGCGCGGGGCTTATTTTTTATTTGGAATTAAAATAAAAATCTTGCCGAGAAAAACTGGCATTATATTCCTGATGTCCGCCCTTTTACTGAGTTTTCTGGCAGGTTGTAATACTGCGCAGTTAGCTACAACCACACCGTCTGCAACTATAACCTCCCAGCCGGCAACAACTACCATATTCCCCGCAACCATCACCGACCAAGCAGGTAGAACAATAACTATTAAGTCTATGCCGCAGAAAATCGTTTCTCTTGCCCCGAGCAATACCGAGATTCTTTACGCCCTGGGGCTGGGGGACAAAATTGTGGGCGTAACCAACTATTGTAACTACCCTCCCGAAGCTAAACAGAAACCGAGCATCGGTGAGTTTAGCACACCCAATATCGAAGAGGTGGTGGCTAAAAGCCCCGACCTGGTACTGGCCGCGAACATACACATAAGTAAAATCGTACCGCAGCTTGAGGCCCGGGGGCTGACCGTGCTGATACTGGACCCAAAGACCATTGACCAGGTGCTGGAGGCGATAACGCTGGTCGGGCAGGTGACCGGCAAAGAAAAAGAGGCTAAAACACTCACTTCAAGTATGCAGCAACGGGTTAAAGCCGTGACTGATAAAACGGGTATGTTATCCCAGGAGCAGAAATCATCTGCTTGCTTTATCGTCTGGCACGACCCGCTGATGATAGCCGGCGGGGGAACCCTGCAGGATGAACTGATAGGAAAGGGTGGCGGAGTTAATATCGTCAACACATTAAACTTAAAGCCGGGGTATCCGGCCCTTAGTCTGGAGACATTTATAGCGGCTAATCCGGCTGTAATAATCGTTGGTGTGGGCATGGGAGACGGCGAAGATAAACCCCTCCAGTTTATCCAGACGGAGTCCCGGCTGAAAGACATCCCCGCCCGTATTAACAACCGGGTTTATGCGATAAACCAGGACATCGCCGGACGCGCCGGGCCACGGATTGTAGACGCCCTGGAACAGTTTGCGAAATTTATACATCCGGAATTATTTAAGTAAAAGGAGCTGTCATTGCGAGGAAGCGTAAGCGCCCGTGGCAATCTCTTTCTTAGAATACGAAGGATTTCAAGTAACAACCATAGTAGTAATAGGCAAAATAGAGATTGCCACGCCTCCCGACTGCGTCGTGATGGCTCGCAATGACAGAATATAGGAATAAGGTTATATATGTCATCTAACCCGATAGAAAAAAGAACATTTTCGACATTCTTTTCAGGGAGGCGCACACGCGTTATGAGCCTGCTGGGGTTGTCCGCGGCGCTTATCGTATCTATAGCGTTGGCGACAAGCATCGGCAGCGTGCATATTCCGCTCTCGACCACATTCCGTATTTTAATCGATAAACTACCCTTTGTAGATATCGCCCAAAATTGGCCAAGCTCCATCGCCACCATCGTGCTGGACATACGGCTACCGCGTGTTATCCTGGCCGGGCTGGTCGGCGCGGCGCTGGCTACCGCCGGGGCTACTTATCAGGGTCTTTTCCGCAATCCCCTCGCCGACCCCTACCTCATCGGCGTGGCGCAGGGCGCTTCGCTGGGGGCAGTCATAGGTTTCCTGCTGCCCGTAAGCTGGAACCTCGCGGGTTTCGGCCTTATACCGCTCCTCGCCTTTATCGGGGCGCTGCTCGCTACCGTGACCGTTTACCTGCTGGCAAGGACGGGCAAAACCCTCCCCGTGACCACGCTCATCCTGGCCGGCGTAGCTTTGAGCTCTTTGCTGGGGTCAATCGTTTCTTACCTTATCATTTCCAGCGGCGACAAGATGCACAGTATCATTTTCTGGCTGATGGGCAGCTTCTCGCTAAGCCAGTGGTCGGAAGTCAGGATGGTGCTGCCTTATATAGCCGTGGGTACGGCCGTCATCATTATCTTCGCCCGGCTGCTCAATGTCATGCAGCTCGATGAGGAACAGGCGCAGCAGCTTGGAGTGAATGTGGAGAAATACAAGCTGATTCTGCTGGCAGCGGCCACCCTGATTACCGCTGCCAGTGTATCATTCGTGGGCACCATCGGCTTCGTGGGCATTATTATCCCCCACGCCGTGAGGATGATATGGGGGGCTGACCATCGCTTTCTGCTGCCGCTGTCAGTGCTGACCGGCGCTATTTTCATGATTCTCACCGACCTCGTCGCGCGCACAGTCCTGGCGCCGACGGAGATACCGATAGGGGTGATTACCGCTATCTGCGGCGCGCCGTTCTTTTTATACCTGTTAAAACGGCGAAAAAAGGTGATATTTTAACCATGATAGAACTGGAAATGCGGAACGTAACCCTGGGCTATAATCACCACCCTGTGCTGCGTGATATCACACTTAAAGCATCGCCGGGGGAAATGGTGGGGCTTATCGGCCCGAATGGCTCCGGGAAATCCACCATCATTAAAGCGCTGAGCAGGGTGATGCAACCTGATTCCGGTAAAATAGCCGTCAACGGCCAGGACATCTACAAAATACCGCGGCGGGAGCTGGCCTGCATGGTCGGCGTGGTGCCGCAACTGCCTCTGCTGCCCAGCACGTTCACCGCTTTTGAAATCGTGCTCATGGGCAGGAACCCTCACCTTGGGCTTTTTCAATCGGAAAGCCGCCGGGACTGGGATCTGGCCTGGCAGGCGATGGTAAAGACCGGCACCGACCCATTGGCCAACCGCCATATCAACGAGCTTTCCGGCGGTGAAATACAGTGCGTGCTTATAGCGCGGGTGCTGGTGCAGGAGACGCAGGCTATACTGCTCGACGAGCCTACCGCCAACCTGGACATCGGCCGGTAAGTGGAGATACTCGACCTCATTAAGAATCTCTGCACGGAAAACAACCTGACGGTCATGGCGGCCGTCCACGACCTCAACCTGGCGGCGCAGTACTGCGACCGCGTTATCCTGATTCACGAGGGGCATGTCCACGCTGAAGGTTCACCGCAGGAGGTCATCACAGAAACCCACATGCGGGAGGTCTACGGCGCTGAGAACTGCGTCTACACCCACCCCGCGAACGGCCTACCGACCGTGCTGCTGGGCGCCCACAGGAATAAACCAACCGGAACATAGTTATGGAAATATTAGCATTAACAGCCCTGGCTGTAATCATCGACCTGGCGCTGGGCGACCAGCCTAATGCTTTACACCCGGTGGCGTGGATGGGTAAAGTCATCAGCCTGCTGGGAAAAGGCGGCCTGAAACTTAAGCCCGCCGGACAGTTCGTCTATGGTATAGCCATGACTTTATTTATCACGGCGCTTTTCGTTGTCCCCGTCTGCTTTTTTATCCTCTATGTCTGGCGTTTTAACGTCATCGCCGGAATAATCGTGTCAGCGCTGCTTTTTAAGAGCACGTTCACTATATCTGGCCTGCGGCGGGCGGCACTGCAAATTAAGAACCTTTTACACGATAAAAACCTAGATGAGACGCGCTTCGAGCTACGGACGCTGGTCAGCCGCGACACGTCAAAACTGTCCGAGCCGCTGATGGCCTCGGCGGCGGTGGAATCCGTCGCGGAAGGCACCTGCGACAGCCTGGTGGCACCGATGTTCTATTTCCTTTTGCTCGGGGTGCCGGGGGCTATAGGCTACCGCGTGGTAAACACCATGGACGCGATGATAGGTTATCACGGCAAGTACGAGTACCTGGGCAAGTTCGCCGCCCGGCTGGATGATGTCCTGAACTATATTCCGGCAAGACTGGCGGCGCTGTTACTGATTAAGGCAGCTGCATTTTATAAAAGCGGACGGCGAGCCTGGCAAACCGCCCGGCGCGAGCACGTCAAAACAGAAAGCCCGAACGCAGGGTGGACGATAGCCGCCATGGCCGGAGCACTGGATACACGACTGGAAAAGGTGGGGCATTATATTTTTCAAGAAAACGGGGCTGCCCCTTCGATTAAAACTATCGATAGCGCGGTCAAGATTTTTCTTACTGCGGCATCAATCTGGATAGTGATATGCCTGCTGGAGGAGGTAATTCGCTTTGTCATTACAACCTAAAAGATGTATCGCCGGACTCAAGGCCTGCGCGCACGGCGGCCTGAACTATGACGAACTCAAGGAATTGGGCATAGACGCTAATGCGGTTGTAGACTTCAGCGTCTCGACCAATCCGTTCATGCCGCCGCCGGAAATCAGAGATAAAATGAAGGACTTCGCGATAGAGAGATATCCTGATTCACAAAGTTCCGTATTAAGACAGCGGCTGGCGGAGAAACTGCATATTTCCGGGGAAAACATAATAGTTGGCAGCGGTACCACTGAAATCATCAGGCTTATCGCTCTGATTTATTTTAGACAAGGTGATGCCGTACTTATCATGGAGCCCACCTACGGCGAATATGAGGTCGCCTGCCGGATTGCCGGCTCCCGCCCGGTGAAATACCGCGCGCTGGAAAAAGAAGTCTTTTCCCCGAATATAGATGAGGTAATTAAAGTCATCCGTCAGCAACATCCCCGCGCGGTCTTTATCTGCAACCCCAATAACCCCACCGGTAAATATCTCGCGCAGGCCGAAATCGAAAGCGTCATGGAGGCGCTGGGAGATACCCTGCTGGTGCTGGACGAGGCATACGTCGCCTTCGTGGGAAAAAGCTGGAACTCCCTCGACCTAATCGAGCGGGGTAACGTAATCATCATGCGTTCCATGACCAAGGACTACGGACTGCCCGGCCTGCGCCTCGGCTACGCCGTCGCTCCGAAGGAAATAATCGACAACCTGCGATTAGTCATGCCGCCATGGAATGTAAACATTATAGCCCAAGAGGCGGGCATAGCTGCCCTAAAGCAGGAGGGATACCTCAGGGAGAGCCTTGTTAAAGTTCGGGAATCTAAACAATATCTTACTAAAGAACTCTCGCGACTGGGCTTCAGCGTAATGCCATCGGATGCCCACTACTTTTTAGTTAAAGTGGGCAACGCGCCGGAGTGCCGCCGTGAACTATTGAAATACGGCATCATGGTGCGGGACTGCACGTCCTTCGGTCTAAAGGAATACATCCGCGTTTCCCCCCGCACCATGCCCGAATGCAAAAAACTCATTAAAGCTATGACAAAAATAATCAGTGAAGGAGAATAATGAAACTACTTTCTAAAACTATCGAATCGATAAAACCTCTGGATAAAGCGGCCATGGACGAAGCCCGCGCTCGACAGGACACGCTAATCAAGCCCGCCGGAAGCCTCGGCAGGCTTGAGGAGATATCAATTCAGATTGCCGGCATCCAGGGCAAGGCCAAACCGACAATTGAGAAAAAAGCCATGATTACCATGGCAGGCGACCACGGCGTGGTGGCGGAAAAGGTGGGCAACTGGCCCCAGGAGGTCACCGCCCAGATGGTGGATAATTTCCTGCGGGGCGGGGCGGGCATTAATGTGCTGGCGCGGCAGGTCGGCGCCAGAATCGTCTTCGTGGATATGGGCGTCGCCAGCGACCTCAAGCCGCACCCGCATCTTATCGTTAAAAAAGTCGGCCACGGCACAGCCAATATTTGCCGGGGTCCGGCGATGACGGAGGCGCAGGCAGAGCAAGCTTTAGAGGCCGGTATCGACATTGTTAATAGCGAGGCAAAGAAAGGACTGGACATCGTCGGCACGGGCGATATGGGCATCGGCAACACGACCGCCAGCAGCGCTATCTTCGCCGCTATGACCGGTCTGCCGCCGGAAAAGGTGACCGGGCGCGGTACCGGCCTGACCGACGAGCAGCTTGTCCACAAGACCGACTGCATCCGGCGGGCGCTGGAGTGCAATAAACCCGATAAATCCAAACCCGTCGAGGTGCTGGCTAAAGTAGGCGGCTTTGAAATCGGCGGACTGGCGGGTGTCATGCTGGGTGCCGCGTCCAAGAGAATCCCAATAGTCATCGACGGCTTTATCTCCGGGGCGGCGGCTTTAATTGCCATAGGACTGGCGCCGCAGATTAAAGACTATATTATCGCCGGCCATGTCTCGGCTGAAGCCGGACACGCGGCTATGCTAAAATACATGGGGCTTAAACCTTTATTGAGTCTCGATTTGCGTTTAGGCGAAGGCACCGGCGCGGCGCTGGGCATTTCTATCGCCGAGGCCGCCGTCAGGACACTTAACGAAATGGCCACTTTTGCCGAGGCCGGAGTATCCGAAGAAGAGGGAAAAGAGTGAGTTTTCTGGCCGCTATACAGTTATTAACGAGTATACCCCTATCACTAAAGCGCGAGATGACCCCGGCGCAGTTGGGGCGTGCTACGGCGTGGTTTCCGCTGGTGGGACTTATCATCGGGGGAATCCTGGCCGGTTTAAACTGGCTCATGGGTTTTATCTTACCTGCTTCAGTAGCTAACGCCTTGCTCATCGTAGCGCTGGTCATACTCACCGGAGCCATGCACCTGGACGGTTTCGCCGATACCTGTGACGGCATCGCCGGACACAAGCCCGTCGAGGAAAGATGGCGCGTCATGCACGATAGCCGGACGGGCGCTTTCGGGGTCGTCGGCGTCGTCCTGCTGCTGCTTGTCAAATACGTTGCGCTGAACAACATACCGACGGAATACCTAACCGTCACTTTGGTATTCATGCCGGTGGTCAGCCGATGGGCAATGGTTTATGCCATTTTCACTTTCCCTTACGCCCGCCCCGAGGGATTGGGTAAAGCCTATAAAGCGGCGACGCGCTGGCCGCAGTTTACTATCGCTACGGTGATAACACTCGTTCTGGTAGCGGTCGTCCTGTTCCGATGGCTATCGGTAATCGGAATGCTCGTTTTCTTCGGTATCTGGATATTCACCACTCTGCTTGCACTCTACTTTAAACATAAATTCGCCGGGCTGACGGGCGATACCTACGGCGCTATCAACGAGGTGGCGGAGGTAATAACACTGATATTAATCGTCCTGTTATATACAATCGGGATGGGCCACACGATGTAATATGAATATGAAAAAAGCCAAAACCCTGATGATTCAGGGCACCGCCTCATCGGTGGGGAAAAGCATTATCGTGGCCGCCCTGTGCCGCATCTTTAAGCAGGACGGCTACCGCGTGGCGCCGTTTAAAGCGCAGAACATGGCGCTTAACTCTTACGTGACGGCCGGGGGCGGGGAAATCGGGCGGGCGCAGGTCGTGCAGGCGGAGGCGGCGGGTATCGCGCCTACCGTGGATATGAACCCGGTACTGCTCAAACCGACCACGGACACCGGCTGCCAGGTTATCGTGCTGGGTAAAGTGGACAGGACCATCTCCGCCCGGGACTATTATCAATACACCCCTACCCTGCTGAAAACAGTTACAGAAGCCCTGGAACGCCTCCGCGCTGCTTACGATGTAGTCGTCATCGAAGGCGCAGGCAGCCCGGCAGAGATAAACCTCAAAGAGCAGGAAATCGTCAACATGCGGGTGGCTAAAATGTCCGGCTCGCCGGTGCTCCTGGTGGGAGACATCGATAAAGGCGGCGTCTTCGCGTCGCTGGTCGGCACGCTGGAACTGCTGGATGATGACGAGCGGCGCTATTTTAAAGGCCTGATTATCAATAAATTCCGCGGCGATGTCACGCTGCTTAAACCTGCCGTCGATTTTCTGGAAAAGCGCACCGGGTTACCCATGCTGGGCGTGGTGCCGTATTTCCGCGATATCCGCATCGCCCAGGAAGATTCCGTCTATCTCGATGAAAGAGATGATGCTCCGCCCGCCGGCAATCTCAATATCGCCCTGATACGCCTGCCTCATATCTCGAATTATGACGATTTCGACCCCCTGGAGGAGGACGGCTGCAATATTCAATATATCACCCGGCGTTTTGAGCTCGGCGTTCCCCACCTTATTATCCTCCCAGGCACCAAAAGCACCATCGCCGACCTGGCTTACCTGCGACATTCAGGGCTGGCCAGCGCTATACTCGAAAAGGCGAAAGCGGGCACGCCGGTAGTGGGCATCTGCGGCGGCTACCAGATGCTCGGGCAAAAAATCCTCGACCCTCAAAAGGTGGAGTCGAGCGAAACCGAAGTCGCCGGTTTAGGACTGCTCGACGCGGTCACCGAGTTCGCCCCGGAGAAGTTAACCAGCCAGGTCAGGGCGCAGGTGATATCCGACCTGGGACTGCTGTCCGGCGCTAAAGGACTGGAAGTCTCGGGGTATGAGATACACATGGGGCAAACTGTATCTCAGGCAAAAACGAGCGCCTTCCGCGTCATCGAGACCCCACAGGGCGCTACCGATTATGCGGACGGCGTTTTAAATTCACAGGGGACGATAATAGGCTCCTATATGCACGGCCTCTTTCACAATGATGAATTCAGGCAGGTTTTTCTCAATAATTTGCGAAAACACTGGGGACTTGCGGAAAGCTCAAGCGGTGCCGCCAGCACCAAAGAGCAACAGTACGATAAACTGGCGGATTTAATCCGGCAGAGCCTGGATTTATCCAGAATTTATCAGATAATGGAGGAAGATATTTGAAAAGTATTCTTATCCTTGGCGGGGCGCGCAGCGGTAAGAGCCGGCTGGCTGTAGAAATGGCGGAAAAACGGGGCGGGGATGTCCTTTTCGTAGCTACAGCCGAGGCCCGCGACGATGAGATGAAACAACGTATTGCGGCGCACCGCCGGGTAAGGCCCGCCGGCTGGAAGACCCTCGAGGCCCAAACACATATCGGTAAATTGATTACGCAAAATATCGTCCAGGCACGGACGGTGATTATCGACTGTATTACCCTGCTGGTAAATAATGTGTTTGAGCCGTATGACGAAAAGGCTGACGCTTCCCGTATTGAGAAAGCCGTCGAGGCCGAGATTAAAGAGCTTCTCGGATGTATCGACAAGTCCGAAGCGTTATTTATTATCGTCAGCAATGAGCTAGGTCTGGGCATTATCCCTGCCGATAGAGTCAGCCGCCTTTACCGTGATGTGCTTGGCAGGGCCAACCAGATGCTTGCCGCTCATGCCGACGAGGTCTATTTGCTGGTGGCCGGCCTGCCGGTAGCTATAAAAAAAGCAACTAAACACATTGACAGCTAAAACCTATTAGTGTATCATAGGCTCATCAATCTGCTCGAACATGCCGTTCGACTCTAAAAATAAAGGGGAGTGCAATATGCCATATTATGTAATGTTGACTAAGCTGACCGATGCCGGGAGAAAAACCGTTATGCGGAATCCCGAGAGAATCTGGAGTGTAAACAAAGAGGTCGAGGATATGGGCGCGAAAATAATCTGCCAGTATTCGATACTGGGGGAATGGGACTTCGTTAATATCCTCGAAGCACCAAGCAACACCGTCATCGCCAGGGTGTCGGCGGCGCTGGGCTCCAGAGGGACACTGGAACCGTTAACCATGTCGGCCATCACTATCGAAGATTTGGTTAAAGAACTACAGATGGCGAAAGCCCTCGAAAAATAGTACCAGACTGTAAAATTTAGGGGAAAACGGGCTCCGGAGTTAAGCCGGAGCCCGCTGTTGTTTTTTCATGTATTTCCCCCGGATTGTTTTAAAATAGACCGGTAGAACGTTAGCAAAGGTAATATATTATGGCCTCCCCGCAGAAACCCCTGAAATGGTACCGAGAGCTGGCTGAGAAAAAAGGACGGCTCAACGCCGGTGTTTTTATGGTAGAAGGCGAAAAAGCCATCCGCCAGATAATGGGCAATCACCCGGAAGCCATCGCCGAAATTGTATCATCTGAGGAACCGCCGCTGGATTTCCGTAAATACCCTGGGCGTCAGGTTTCCGAAAGCCAGTTCCGCTATATTAGCAGCAGCCGGACGCCGCAGGGAATCGCCGCTGTGGTAAAGTTACCGACGGATATTTACTCCACCCGCCTACCCGCAGATACAGGCGACAAAATCCTGCTGCTGGAAGACATACAGGACCCCGGCAATATCGGCACGCTTATCCGCACCGCCGCCGCTTTCGACTTTTCCGGGGTAATTCTTACCGATAAATGCGCCGACCCATTCTCTCCCAAGGTGGTGCAGGCGACTGCCGGCGCGGTGCTTTCCCTGTGGCTTAGAGCATCGGCGCAGTACGTGGAAATTGTTAAGACACTGAGTCAGCAAGGCTATCCAATGTTAGCCGCCGAGCTGAACGGCCGGGACGGGCCGGATGTCATGCGCCGGAGTCAGTTTATCCTGGCGCTGGGTAACGAAAGTGCCGGACTATCCCCCGATATATTGGAGTTGGCCGATTATCACGTAAACATCCCCATAGCGAGGGAAAAAGCGGAATCGCTTAACGCGGCCGTCTGCGGGGGGATACTGATGTATCTAAGTGCGGTGAGAAACGAGTAGCGTACACCTTTTTTAACAAGGTATTACGATTTCCCCTCACCCCCCAAATGCCAGTATTTCAATAATTGACAATCGCCCATAAAACATTGTAAGTTCATTGGTGAATAGCCTGCAAGATAATCATCAAAGGAGCTTTTATGGAGCGCAAAACCCCTGATAACTCACCCTTTGATAACAAGCACTACCATCATGTCGGCGTCATCGTTAAAGACATGGATAAAACGATCACGTATTTATCATCACTCGGCATCGGGACTTTCGGTATGCCCGGCGGGCAAAAATGGGTGGAGGCGTCTTTTAAAGGTGAGCTGCGCGGCCAACCCGCTGCGTGGAAAGTGAAAATCAGCAACGCCAAACTAGGAAACGGCGAGATCGAACTGCTACAGCCCAGCGGCGGCAAATCGCTGTTGCAGGAGTTTCTGGACAACCACGGCGAAGGCCTGCATCACATCGGCTATATTACCGATAACCTGGATAGAGATATTAAAGCTCTGGCCAAACAGGGCGTTAAAGTCCTGACCAGCGCTAACGCGGACAAGGGCGGTTTCGCTTACTTCGACACGGGTGTTCACGGCGGCGTTGTTACCGAGTTAAGACAGCTATAACAAGCAAGGAGATAGAATTACGATGAAAGCAGCCGTCTTGAGAGGGATAGGAAACCTTAATGTGGAAGACGTTCCGGAACCGGAGCCGGGGCCGGATGAAGTCAAGATCAAGATTGGTTTCTGCGGGTTATGCGGCACCGACCCGGAAAATATGGAAGGGCGTTTTGGCCTAATACCCCCGGAGGCATACCTTAAGCCTCAAATCATGGGGCATGAGGCTTCGGGCACCATCGTCGCCTTAGGTAAAAACATCAAAGGATACAAGGTCGGGCAGAGGGTGGCCTGCGATTTTAAGGGCGCCTGCGGGAACTGCTACTACTGCCGCAATAAAATGGAGCACTTCTGCCAGGGGGCGCACCGCGCTTCCGGTTCATTTGCCGACTACGCCGTCTATCCCGAAAGCGCCATATACGCCCTGCCGGACAACGTCAGCCTTGAGATCGGTTCTTTCCTCGAACCGGTATCCGTCGCCGTCCACGCTATAGATATCGCCGGTATCCACCCCGGCAGCACTGTTGCCATCTCCGGAGCCGGGCCAATCGGCCTATTGTGCCTCCAATTGGCGCTGAGGGCAGGCGCATCCCGCGTCATGGTCTCCGAGCCGGTAGCCGGGAAACGGGAAGTCGCCAAAAAACTGGGCGCGGACGTGACCGCCGACCCCAAAGAAAACCTGGAGGAAATCGGCCTGAAGCTGACGGAGGGACGCGGTTTCGATACCGTCATCGAAGCCAGCAGCGACCTCAAAGCGGCCAAGCTGGCCATTTCGTTGGCAGGCAAATGCGGCATGGTAGTCTGGGCGGCGGTCTATCCCGTGGAAGCTGAAATCGGCGTCCCGCCTTTCACCATGTACGCTAAGGAGCTGACCATCCGCTCGGTCTTTGTGTCCCCCTACTCCTTCCCCAGAGCGCTGAACCTGCTGCCCAAGCTCGATATCAAGTCGCTCATCACGGATATTATGCCTTTGAAAGATATTAAGAAAGCCTTTAAGCTCCATGAGACTAGAAAACCGATAAAGATTTTAATTCAGCCGTAAGTGTTGTTTGTCATTCTGAAGGAGTGTAACGACTGAAGAATCCGTCTCTGACTGCATAAAGTACGGATCCTTCGCTTCGCTCAGGATGACTCTGGGGGACATTGTCAAAATGGGCAATTGCTTTCGGCATTGCCGGTCAACGAATCTGCGGGTNNTCGCTTCGCTCAGGATGACAAAAAAGAAAGCGAGGTTGGCCATGACGGAGAAGATACATTGTAAAAAATGCAGCATGCTTCTCTACTTCGGGGAGGAGATAAAGCGCCGGCTCTACATGCGGGCGATACCCTGCGAGGAGACGGTGCTGGGTTTTTACGATAATAAATGCCCCCGCTGCGGCAGTAAGCTCACTCTTAAAACAGTCGATGTCCAGACAGAAGGGCGGAAAAAATATGTCGCACGATGACAAGCTGATTAAAGCGTTGGAAAAGAAGGCCGACCGGATACGGAATAACTGCTTCGATATCTTCGCCTCTACCCAGATGGGACACGGCGGCGGCACGATGTCCATCATCGAAATCATCACCGCCCTGTACTTCCACCACATTAAGTTCGACCCAAAGAACACTGATTGGGCGGAGCGCGACCGCGTGGTGCTTTCCAAGGCGCATTGCTGCGAAGCGATTTACGCCGCGCTGGTGGAGCTAGGAGTCTATCCTAAAGAGACGCTGGGTACTTACTATTGCTACGGCTCGCCGTTCCAGGGCCACGCCGACAGGTGGTGCACGCCGGGCATCGATTATTCCGGCGGCTCGCTGGGGCAGGGACTATCCTTCGCGGCGGGTATGGCCTATGCCGAAAAATTGAAATCGACCATCAAGGATATCAATTTCGGTCAGGGCGGGTTTTTACAGAGATACATCGTACGGCTGGACCCGCTTTACCGCTCATACTGCATCCTGGGCGACGGCGAATGCCAGGAAGGCATGGTCTGGGAAGCCGCCATGTTCGCCGCCAAGTA
>PLLL01000031.1 GCA_003141235.1 Dehalococcoidia bacterium | reverse complement strand
AGGTCGACGCCGGTGGCCTGCTCCAGCGCTCTGATATTGCGGCCTTCCCTTCCAATGAGTCTTCCTTTCATCTCATCATTTGGCAGGGGAACCACCGACACCGTAGTCTCCGCGACGATATCCGAAGCGCTGCGCTGTATGGCCAGCGATAATATTTCCTGCGCCTTCTGGTTGGCCTCGTCTTTCAACTTGGTTTCCCACTGGCGTAGACGCCGGGAGGCTTCTTGATGCATCTCGACTTCTACAGCGTCCAGCAAAGACTGCTTGGCCTCGTTGCTGGACATCCCGGAAATAAGCTCCAGCTGTTTCACCTGTTTGTCCTTAAGCTCTACAATCTGGTTCCGGGTAGTATCTATTTCCTTTTCCTTGTTGTTCATGTTCCGTTCGCGCTGTTCAATGCCTTCCAGTTTGCGGTCGAGGGTTTCGCTTTTCTGGTTCAGGCGGTTTTCCTGTTTCTGTACCTCGGTGCGCCGCTCCCTGTAGTCGTTTTCCGCGGCGGTTTTCAGGCGGTTAGCTNNGGTTAGCTTCATCCTGGGATTTTTGTGTTATCTCTTTGGCTTCATTTCTTGAGTCAGCTACCATCTTGGCGGCTTTTCTTTCGGCAAACCTTAACTGTCGGCTGGCCTTCGTCCGCCACCATATGAATAAAACTACCACGCCGAGGATACAACCAATGAGGAATGCAAAAAGGATTGCTATATAATAAATTGCTTGTCCTGCCACTTCACCCCTCCTTTTCCTGTATTCTTATTTTATTTAAAATCTGCCGTTTCGGGCATTGGGTTTAATTCTATCTTTATTTTCAACTACTAGGTAATATTTTTCAGCTCTTTCCAAACTGTATCTGTTGTTTCTTTAATAACGTCATAGCCGAAACCCCGGCGCCCCAGGTATGCACCCAGGCGGCGGCGGAAGTCCATGTAATCGGCGGGAGAAAGATGGCGCGCTTTATTGAGAGCCGCCCGGTAAGCGCTTTCGCTATCATTAATTTCACCGGTTACTTGCTCGATGATATCGTTACTCAATCCTTTATGTCGGAGCTCCAACCCTGTCAGCCTCCGGCTGCGCGGGCTGAAAGACTCCCGGTTATCTTTCCAGAAACGGGCAAAGGCGGTATCATCCACCAACCCTTGCTCTTTCAGCCGGGTAAGCGCCTTCTCAGTGCAGTCGCTATCATAACCATGTCGCTTGAGGCGCTGCTTTATTTCGGTCTCGCTCCGCGGCCGGTAACCGAGATAGCGTATCGCCGCGTTAAGGCAACGCTGGTAGTGGTCTTTGCCGGTGAGAGCTTCAATCTGGGCGTCAGGCAACTCCAACCCCACCCTGAGCCCCTCTTTTAAGACTACTTCGGCCAGCAGGGTACAGGCATAATTGCCATCTACGAAGACTCTGACCCTTTTCTCCCGGCTTTTTCCTATTACCAGTCTGGTTATTTTACTCATAAAAAACACAAAAGGCTGAAGCTTCTGCCTCAGCCTTATTTTTTCCTACTTAGCGGGTTCCGACTAAAGTCGGTGTGCCTTCAATCCTGTTCAGGCGTTGCTAGGTGGGCGGTAACGGCTGAGGCTCTAATCTTCTCTTCAATTTCCTGGGCCAGCGCGGGATTGTCCCTGAGGTACCCTTTGGCGCTTTCCCGGCCCTGCCCGAGGCGGGTGTCACCGTACGAGAAAAATGCCCCGGCTTTAGTTAATAGCCCCAGCTCCAGACCTATATCAAGGATGTTGCCCTCTTTGCTGATGCCATGGTCGAACATAATGTCGAACTCGGCGGTGCGGAATGGAGGGGCAACCTTGTTTTTGACTACCTTAGCTTTAATACGACTGCCTATAGCTTCGGTTCCCTGTTTGATGATCTCGGCGCGCCTCAGCTCTAATCTTATCGAACTGTAGAATTTCAGCGCCCTGCCGCCGGTGGTCACTTCCGGGTTACCGAAGACGATGCCTACCTTCTCACGCAGCTGGTTGATAAAGACGACGGCTGTGCCGGACTTGCCTATAGCGGCGGCGAGCTTCCTGAGCGCCTGCGACATAAGGCGGGCCTGAAGGCCCATCTGCGGGTCTCCCATGTCGCCTTCGATTTCCGCCCGCGGCACCAGCGCGGCCACGCTGTCAATTACAATGACGTCGACAGCGCTGCTTCTGACCAGTGCCTCGGTAATTTCCAGGGCTTGTTCGCCGGTATCCGGCTGTGANNCCGGATGATTCAGGCCCGAATATCTCGGTGATGCGCCCTCGCGGTATCCCTCCGATACCCATGGCCAGGTCTAGAGCCAGCGAGCCGGTAGGAATGGCTTCGATTGGCGGCAGTGTATTAACTCCCATCTTCATGATGGAGCCTTTACCGAACCGCTTTTCTATCTGGCCAATCGCCAGCTCCAGTGCCTTTTCTTTCTCTGTAGACATCTCTCGCCTCATCCCGATAATAGCACAACCGTTTTACCAAAACAAGTAGGTTTAGAAAGATTGTTAAACAATTGTTTTACCTGTAATATGACGTTGACCCGCATATACATGTCTGTTATCCTGTTATTATTAATTTTATGTGGAAGGATATCTCATAGAAGGGAAGTATTTTTATGTTTGACTGGGATGTTGTCATCATCGGCGGGGGACCGGCGGGGCTAACGGCCGGGCTGTACCTGAGCCGCGCCAACCGCCGGACGCTTTTGCTGGATAAAGATACCGCCGGCGGCTATATCAGAAACATCGAATTGATTGAGAATTATCCCGGCTTTGCCGGGGGGATTTCCGGCGCTAAGCTCGCTGCGGAAATGGTCAGCCAGGCCGTGAAATACGGTTTGCAGATAGAGAACGCTGAGGTTACCGGCCTGGAGCTTTTTTCCGGCACGCGTTATGTGGGCTGCTCGCGCGGCCAGGGCTATACCGCCAATATCGTTATTTTCACCGGCGGCTCGAAAAATAAAAAGCTGGGCGTCCCCGGAGAGGCGGAACTGCTGGGCAAAGGCGTCTTCGAATGCGCGTTGTGCGACGGCGGCCACTTCGCCGGTAAGGTGGTCGCTGTCTGCGGCGGCGGCGACGCCGGTGTGACCGAGGCGCTTTACATGGCAAAAATCGCCGCGAAGGTAATTCTCATCGAAGCCATGCCCGTGCTGACGGCCACCGCCGTCCTCCGGGACAGGGTCAAAGCCCAATCAAAAATCGAAGTCCGCTGCGGTATAAAAGTGGAGGCCATCACCGGCGCTGATAAAGTGGAAGCTATAGAGCTGCTGGACGAGAAAGGCAAAAAATCTACGCTTAAGGCGGATGGTGTGCTGGTGCACATTGGACTGGAGCCGAATACCGGCTACCTGGACGGTATCGTGCCGTTGGATGACCATGGCCAGATAATCGTCAACGCCAAAATGGAGTCGGAAGTCCCCTACGTTTTAGCGGCGGGGGACATCAGGAGCGGCTCGCCGCGNNAGAAGGGTAAGTTCACAAACCATCCCGATGTAAATCGGGATCCAGGTAGACAATGCTAGTAGAATCTATGCTATGATTGCACTAATAATTTGTAGCGGCGATTACCGCGCAGAGGCTTTTACAAGAAGAAGGGTAAGTTCACAAACCATACCGACGAAAGTCGGTATCCAGGTAGACAATGCTAGTAGAATCTATGCTATGATTGCACCAATAATTTGTAGCAGCGATTACCGCGCAGAGGCTTTTACAGGAAGAAGGATAGAAGGAAATAACGAATGGTATTAAATTCAAAACATCCTCTTCATTGGATAAACCGCGACGGCAAACTGATAATACTGAGTTTGGGGATACGGGCTTTTGCCCAGGGCTCGGCCTCGATTATCTTGGCTTTATATCTGGATAAATTAGGTTACAGTCTGGTTGAAATAGGAGCATTTCTGAGCGCCGGAATGGCCGGTGCAGCTTGCCTCACTTTTATCGTTAGCCTGGTTGCGGAACGAGTGGGACGTCGGCGTTTAATGGTCTTCTTCGCTATTTTAACGAGCGCCGCCGCATTGGGAATGGTCTTTGTCAATAGTTTCCTACCCCTGATTGTCATTGCCTTTTTCGGTAATGTAGGTGCCGGTGGTATTTTGCCGGTAGCGCCCCTGGAACAGGCCAGCCTTACGGATACCGCGCCCGTACACAAACGCACCGACCTCTTCGCTATATATCGTATTTTCGGACTGGCGGGCACTACTCTTGGGGCTTTGTCGCTGGGATTGCCCCCTCTGCTGCAAAGTGGTTTTTCACTAAGTGAAATTAATTCCTTTAAAGTCATGTACGTGGGTTTTAGTATTATTCTCTTGCTGGCGGCCTCGCTGTATGCGCTTCTTTCACCGGCGATTGAAGTCTCCCGAACTCAGCAGCGCTGGTCTAATCCATTTAAGATACCCTCCAGGAAGTTGATATTTACCCTGACCGGTTTATTTGCCCTGGATAGCTTTGCCGGTTCTCTCTTTATGCAAAGCCTGGCCGCGTACTGGTTCTACACCAAATTCGGGCTATCTCTACAAGACCTCGCTCTGGTTTTTTTCCTTTCGAATTTGCTGGCGGCTGTTTCGCTCTGGCTGGCGGCTAAAATGGGGAACTGGATCGGACTCATCAACACGATGGTCTTCACTCATATCCCTGCCAGCCTTTTTCTCCTCGGCGTCCTCTTTGCGCCATCGGCCGGGCCGGCCATCGTTTTCTGGCAATTACGGGCCTTTTTACTTCAGATGGACCAACCTGCCCGTGATTCTTATACCATGTCTCTAGTGCAGCCCCAGGAAAGGGTAGCGATGGTAGGTTTAAATACGGTTGGCCGCAATGTTACCAGCACCGTCGCTCCTCTGGTGGCTACAACCCTGTGGCAAGCTATCTCGGCGGCTGTTCCTATCATTGGTTGCGTGGTGTTGAAAATCAGCTATGACATTTCGCTCTTTTTCATGTTCCGTAAGGTGAAAGCGCCGCAGGAGCTCAAGGAAGTGAATGTCACTTCTCAGAAGATGTGATTACCGCGTAATAGCTATTACGTAAAGAGGGGTAAAAGGGAAATTACCTTATATTTCTTCGGAGGAGCTTAAGGAGAATGATGCAGGCTAATGGAACCGAGCCACAAAACCTTATAGGTACATGGCAATATCATTTAGACTATGTTCGAAAAAGCGACAATTTTAAGGACAACCAAAAAGAACAAATATTAAAAGGATTGTCGAAACTTCGAGAATTCTTTTCTGACGAGTGGCTCAAGGAAGAAATTAAGAGTGGTTATTATCACCATCCTCTTGTCTCTTATATGTCTAATTATGCTCCTTGGTCTCAACTAAAGCTTGTTGATTTTGCTAATAGATTAGATAGCATTAGTAATGTTCCTAGATTCGAGAAACTGTTGGAAAGTCTTAAAAACCCAGAGCAATACGGTGGAGCTGAATCAGAAAGTGATAGTCTTTACAAACTAAAAACGGCTGGCTTTAATTTGGAACTATATCCTAATATTGGCGTGGGGAAACGTAAGGCAGACATAAAGGCGACTATCGAAAACAACAGCTACTTCTTTGAAATTACTACCTTGCAACCTTCACTTAAGGAAATCGCTGTCTCGCACACATTTAATTCTTTAACCTTTCCGTATACCTTTATGGATCATGATGAAATCATCGTACAATGTAAAATTTATAAAGCTCTCGCAGAACCGAGAATTAAAGAATTGAAAAATAAGATTGAACAGGCAATAACCCAGGTTAGGCAAAACAAAGAATTCGTTTACATTGGTGAACCAGGGATCATAGACTATCTGATTGTGCATAAAAAAATGGAAGCGAAACTCGATACTCTTTTGAGTAAGTTTGGAATGAAAAAAGAGATTAGCGGGCCGGGTTTCTTGGTGGACGATGTCCGAAGATTAGAAGCTAAGTTCTGGGATGAAGTCAAACAACTTCCTAAAGATAGACCGAGTATAATTGTAATATATGCTAATCTGATATACTTTTCAGAAGATGCAGGAAGTTTTTATAGCGGACTTGCATATGAAATAGAAGATACCGTCTTTGCTCATGATAATCTTGTTATGGGCATAATAATTGGAAATGAAGCAGGATTTAGAGATGGAGGAACAACAATAGAGAACCCAAGTTATTTGTTTGTAAAAACGTATCTGAATGATTTGATGAGTGAAAGTACGCTTATTGTCAAAAACAGATACTCACGATTCGCTATATTACCAACAAACGAGAATATTGTTGCTGCTTATATAAGAGCACCAAAGCCTTGAACCTGGCCGAGACAGCCATCGCATTTCAGGTCATCCGCTGTATACTCCAAACCCCGTGATTTAAATATCTGGACAAGGCCTTCGATTTTCTGCTGGTTGTTATCGCGCATCGCGCGATACATAGTGCAAGCACCGCAATAAAGCCCGCAAACAGCTACTAAAGGTTCTGTCGCCATGTTATCTCCTTTTATAACTGGTCGGTGCCGATTTCGGTTTTTCCGCTAGCGCAACCCGCCTATTCTTCATCAACCTTACGCCTGTTGAGTGAGGTTTTAGCCTTTAACTAAATCTTTATCCATTAGATTGTCCCCCTTGTCAAAGTCCCGATTCACTTCGTTCATGCGGGATTCCGTATGAGGAACGAATCGGAAGGGGATGAAGGAGGATTTTCCAGTAGATTTTCAATCTGCCCGCCCCTTTTGCTACTTGCTACTTGTTACTTGCTGCTTGCCGCAGCCTTCACCGGTGTCGGTTCAGCCGGAACATCCAGCTTTTTCCCGGATACTTTAGTGATAGCGGCAAACTTTACCGGGCAGACCTCCAAACAGGTGCCGCACTTGACGCACTTTTCTTGGTTGATAACATGCACCATGCGCTTGCCGCCGGTAATGGCCTCAGCGGGGCAGGAACGCAGGCAAATACCGCAGCCCTGGCACTTGTCCGGCAGGATGTAGAAATTAATCAGCTTCTGGCAGGCCAGTGCCGGGCAGCGCTTTTCGTTAATGTGTGCCTCGTATTCGCTCTTAAAATAACGCATGGTGGTCAGGATGGGGTTGGGGGCCGTTTGCCCCAATTGGCAGAGCGACCCGGCCTTGATATCATTGCCGAGCTTCTGGAGTGTAGCGATATCTTCCGGCTTGCCTTCACCGGCGCAGATTCTTTCCAGGATAGTCAACATCTGCTTGGTGCCCACGCGGCAGGGGACGCACTTGCCGCAGGACTCGGACTGGATGAAGGAGAGGAAGTAGCGCGCTATATCCACCATGCAGGTATCCTCGTCCATGACGACCATACCGCCCGAACCCATCATCGCTCCCGCCGCGGCCAGCGCTTCGTAATCCACCGGTTTATCAAGGTGCTCGGCCGGCAGGCACCCGCCGGAGGGGCCGCCGCATTGAACTGCTTTGAATTTCTTACCGCCGGGAACACCTCCTCCGATTTCATAGATGATTTTACGGAGCTGGATGCCCATGGGCACTTCGATAAGCCCGCTGTTGGCAATCTTGCCCGTCAGCGCGAAGACGGCCGTGCCCTTGCTCTTCTCAGTGCCTATGCTGGTATACCAGTCCGCGCCTTTAGCGATGATAACCGGCACAGTGGCCAGCGATTTTACGTTATTGATGGTGGTTGGTTTACCCCACAGCCCCGAGACCGCCGGGAAAGGCGGACGGGAGCGCGGCATACCGCGTTTGCCCTCGATGGAAGCCATCAGTGCCGTCTCTTCGCCGCAGACAAAAGCTCCGGCGCCTTCCTTGATGTGGATATTGAAGCTGAAGTTCGAGCCCTGGATATTATTGCCGCTGAATCCTTTTTCCTCGGCCTGCTTGATGGCCAGCCGCACGCGTTTTACCGCGAGCGGATATTCAGCGCGGATATAGACATATCCTTCCGAAGCGCCTATGGCGTAAGCGGCGATAATCAGGCCTTCGAGGACGGTATGGGGGTCGCCTTCCATCGTGCTGCGGTCCATGAAAGCGCCGGGGTCGCCTTCATCGGCGTTGCAAATCATGTATTTCTGGTCGGCTTTATTGTTATAGCAGAACTCCCATTTGGTGCCGGTGGGGAATCCCGCTCCGCCGCGCCCGCGCAGGCCGGAGCGCTTCATTTCTGCTATGACCTGTTCCTGCGTCATTTCCTTGAGCACTTTTTTAAGGGATTCGTAGCCGCCGGTGGCAATGTAATCTTCGATTCTCTCCGGATTGATACGGCCGCAGTTGCGCAGGATGATGCGCTGCTGCATCGCGTAAAACTTGATGTCTTTATGGTATGGCACGGACTGTCCGTTGGCGGGGTCTTTATAAAAAAGGCGCTCGACCGGCTTGCCGCCTGCCAGGTGCGACTCGACTATTTCCGGGACATCGGCCAGGGTCACGTGGGCGTAGAAGATGCCGTCCGGCTCGACGATAGCTACCGGACCTTGCTCGCAGAAGCCGTGGCAGCCGGTAAAGTCCACCCTGGCCCCCGCCAGCCCCTGGGTCGCGATGGCCTTTTTAAGCGCCTCGGTAATTTCCAGGGACTTACCGGAAACACAGCCGGTTCCCTGGCAAATAGATATCGTGCGTTGGTTGCTGTTATTCGGTTTTGCTGCTTTTGTCACCTAAAACCTCCGCGACTTTCTTGGTTGTCATCTTGCCGTAGGTATCGTTATCGATGGTCATCGTCGGCGCTAAAGCGCACGCGCCGATACAGGCCACCGTCTCCAGCGTGTATTCCATGTCGGCGGTAGTCTCACCGGCCTTGATGCCGAGCCGTTGTTCTACCTCCGCCAGGACTTTGTCGGAACCGCGCACGTGGCAGGCCGTACCGCGGCAGACGCGTATGACCTTTTTCCCCAGGGGCGTCAGCTTGAACTGGGCGTAGAACGTGCTGACGCCGTAAATGGTGCTTTCCGGCACGTTTAAAAAACCGGAGATTTCCTTCATCGCGGCGGCGGGCAGGTAGCGGAAAGTCTCCTGTGTTTCCTGTAAAATGGTGATTAATTCATGCTTTTCGCCCTTGTGGTGCGAAAAGATTTTCTTTAATTTTTCCTGTACATCGGCTTTGGTTAAAGTGTCTGTAGCCAGGGGTATCACCTCCATCTTTCTAAAGCCTGACAAGTCGCCAGGCTATGAGTTCGCAAAGTATCGTAATATCTTCAGTCGGTAAATAATCGGGGATGGTGCTGTCGAACATGATGTTCCCGTCCGGAGCGAATTCCTTATCCCCCCGCCACAGGACGAAGGTCAGAGGTATAAAAGGAAAGGCCGGAATGGTCACCGCGGTATCGCCGTAATCGGCTTTATTCCCGCCCAGGCGCTTGGCCGCGTCCAGGAGTTTTTGCGGTTCGTCCTTATAGCGGTTGACGATGGGGGCTATCGCCCTCTTAAAAAAGGTTGGATAATAGTTGATGCCTTCTTGCAGTTCTTTATAGGTTATCATCTTGCCCGTCAGCGGCGTGCCTCTGGCGCGGGTGAAATAGTGCAAAATCAGGATTTTGTCTCTTACCGGCACAACCTCATTAGAATCGGCCAGCGTTACCTCACCTTCGGGGTAGCCGATTTGATAAGTCCGGTTCAGATGTTCGATGGCTACGGTCTTCCGGTCGGCCAGATATTGGGCGCCGCTCTTACGGCCCTGCTCTTGAATATCGGTAATAGTGGCTAGCTGCTCGCGGGCGAGCTTATAAGCCAACTGGTGAGCGATTTCCCGTACGCCGGGCTCCGGCACGGTTATATGTTTGCTGGTCATTCCACTTATATTTTACAGGAATTCGGCTTGGATGTCATTCTAAGGAAGAAGGGGCCGAAAAATTTGTTAGAGTATCTGTCATTCCAGCGAAGGCTGGAATCCATATTATTCTTACTCTTGTCATTCTGAGGAGTCCCGATTTATCGGGACGACGTGAGAATCTCTAAAAATAATCAAACCATCCCGATGAAAATCGGGATCCAGCGTTATCTTCTCCCTTTCCCCCTTTCGTAAAGGCATGTTCTGAGCTTGCCGAAGGAGGGAATACAAGGGGGTTTTTATCTCCGGGGAGTAGCTTGAGGAAATGTGAATGAGTACAATAACCGAATTTCGTTCCCGTTCAGAATGAGAGCAAATATACCCACGTAATCATCGGGATGTCTGATTCAGATTGACTATGACAATTCCACCTGTAAGAAATCCGTCAGTATTCTACAAGAGCGATGTAAGACTTCCTACTACAAATAATTCATGTTGATATTTGATTGTCTTCTAATATGATAATTCGTCCGATAGATAGTCTACTGGTATTTTGCCATTAAATGAAGATTTATCAGACCTTCCTTCGCCAAACATAAATCTTATCATCAGCATGCGTCGGCTGTGTCACACCATTAATCACTAAAAAGCTCTCTTGTAACTGAATTTTGTACTCCCAGTAAGACCCTCTAATAATAATTGTATCTCCCCAGTGACGCAGCTCAGACTGCCTCTCAGTAATCTTCCTTCTAACCCACTCCAAAATCTTGGGATTACTACCCTCCCAAAGATAAGCTCTGCCGGATACACGACCCCGTCCTGGCCATACTTCACCTAAACAATTCCAGTCTCCACTCATATTATCTACTTATATCAATCCTTGCCTTAATTGCTCAAGATGCTCAGCTTGTTTTCGATATTGTATGTGTAACCAGTTTATATCATATGGAGGAGGCAATTCATATAGTAAGGATAGTAATCGTTTTAGATTTGCTTCCGTTGGATTGAGCTCATATTCTTTTTGCCATAACTGGCATCTTCTCATATGCTGCCAGTAGGTAGCAAATAATACCTCACCGTCGTTATATGGTTCTTCTAATTCTACTCTCGGAATCAATTTTGAGGCTTCTTCAAGACTCCATCCGTGAGCTTCATCAAACGCAGAATCATATATATTGATGGCCATATTCATTACCTTAGTAAATTAGGTGCGTAGGCATATTCATATTTTCCAGGCGTACATAGCTTAATTTATTCTTTTAAATATGTGTCTCGTACAGTTCCAAGATGTGTTTGTCCCGGTGCAACATATCCGAACCTTTGCTCTGCCCAAGTCGTTAAATATTCTACCAATAAAGACCAATATCGGTTAAAAGTTCAATCTTAATACGCCAGCCAAACTGTAGAATCCCCGGCCGTGAGTAGATAGCTTTGAACTATCATACCAAAATAGCTTTACTCTGCTCATGTGTTGTTTCTGGCTTTTCCGATACCTGTTAACCATACATAACTTAATATTAATACCCCGACTACAAGACCACATACTATTAGCACGATATATGTCCATGATCCTGTTACATGGTTTCTTATTTCACTCCAAGTCATTATTGTACCTAGCAAAAGAAGTGCTAACCACGACACCCGTCTAGCGCCAACAGCTATATTAACTACCTTATCGAGGAAGGCGCATACTTTTCCCGTCAGATTACTCCAGAGATAATATACGCTTAGCACTACTGAATAGCCTAACAAGAATATGAAAATACCGAAGAAATAACCGTACCATAAAGCGATTGCATCAAGCCAAAATGCTAACCATAGTATAAATAATGCTAATAATTCTAACAAGACGCTATACAAGCACCTAACTTTTTTTCTCCATAATGAGAAACCTAGAAACACAAGAATCACAACCGAATCAAACACGCGCCCCCCCCAATCTACATTATTTCCCCATCCCCCCTTTGTATTTCCATGCCAGTACAGCGCAGCGACAAGTAAAGAAGCAAGACCCATGCCTAAAAAAATCTCTATTTGGCTTAGCAGCTCTTCCGCTTGTTGTTTACTCACTACCCCCCCCTCCTATTACAAAACTTGAGCTAAATTATATCACTTGTAACCTTCTCCCGCAATTAGTATCATCAACTAGTATATGCAATTCCTTCTGCTTAATGCGCCAGCCCTAGTGGTGTTAGAGACCCCCGTGATACAAGGAAACGAGGTGTTCTATATTGGACAAAACCCCGTTTACATTTTCCACTGTCTCAAAAATACTGACAAAATCAAAAATGAATTAACATAAAATAGTAAAAACTTAACATAAAGTCATAAACGAATCAAAGCTAATTAGCTACGACCTGAGCCTGGTAAAAATAATAAAAATAATTATAAAAAAACGAATAACGAATAAAATATAGACCCTTCATAATTACCCTCTCCCTCGATGTTTACCCGCCGTAGCGTTTCGCGTAGGCAGGGGAGAGGATACAGGAGAGGGTGAAATCCCCAAATAGTAAGGGCGGGTTTTTAAACTTTGAGCTTTGAATTTGTTTAGAGTTTAGTATTTAGAGTTTTTTCCTTAATCCCTTATCTCTCTACCCTTCTCCCTACTCCCTATTCCTGTAGCCACAGGTGCGAGTAGAGTGAATCGCCTTTAAGCACCCTGACCGTCCGGGCATAGTAGGCCATTTCTTTAGGCAGAGAAGCAATATCCGGCATATCCCCGTCCATTATCTTATACACCAGTTCCACGATGTCCTGTCTCTGGCCGCGCGCTATCGCCATCAGCTCTTTATCGAAAGCGTCCGCGATGGCCGAGTAAAGCCCGTAGCGCCCCAGCATAATCATGTAAGTGCGGTTCAGCCAGGGCCGGAGTTCGGTAGGGGTGCCGTTGGAAATGTTGGAAAGCCCGACGGTAGACTTGCAGCCGGGGGCGATTTCGCCCAGCATGGCCATAAATTCCACGCAGGCCTTGACCTGGTTAATTTCCACGGAAACAGGGCAGGCGATGGGGTCAATCCATATCCTCTCGTTGGGGATGCCCGCCTGGTTGGCCTTATAGACGAAGTCGACGGTGTGCATGGCCCTTTCGTTAACATCGCGCGGCATGCCTTCGTTGCTCCACAGCAGACCGATGAGATCGGCGTTATATTTATTGGCTATCTCCAGCCCCCGGTCGATGCGGCTGGTCTGTAAGGAAACGGAGTTTATCAGCACCGGGCCCTTACGCACCTTTAACCCGGCCTCCATAGCGTCCAGGTTGGTGGTATCGAGCGAAAGCATTTTATCGGTGACGGACTGCACTGTGTCGACCACCCACGACATCAGCTCAGCTCCGCCCTTACGCGCCGGGCCGATATTCAGGTCGATCAGGTCGATGCCGGCGGCGGTCTCGGCTCTGGCCATATCCTGAATCGGGCCGGCCTGCCTCTCTTTAAGCGCCGGGCCCAGCGTCTGCGAGATAACGTTTAAATTTTCTCCGATGAGAATCATCCTGTCTCCTTAAGCTTTCCAGTTCTTGAGATAGGCGGGAAGGTTGGAAGCATCCCTGGGGCCGACCTGAATCTGCCAGCCGGGCAGCTCTTCCTCGAGAGCTCCGCTCTCGGCGGCGATGTAGCCCGGAATAATGAGCTTGCGGTGCTTGATTTTATTTTCGATGCCGCTCTTCTTGATAGCGGGGCCGAGAATATCGGCGGAGAACTTACCTGCCGCCCATGACGTCATCACCGAAAGGCCTTCGGTGTCTTTGACATATAGCCAGCTGGGCACTTTGCTGTTCTCTATTTCGCCGGAGACGATGAAATAGGTCAGGGAGAAGTTGGAGGTTATCATAAACGGCGAGTTTTCATTCGGGTTATTGATTTCATAGATACCCTGGGTTGTAGCCAGCGGGCGCTGCGGGTCGGTATAGATATTAAGCCGCGCCACCAGCAGGGGGAAGAGGCTCTCGCCCCGGAAATCAGACAGGACGATGATGCCGGCGTACTTGGCGATGAACATGGCGGCAATCAATGCCTCTTTCATCGGATCAGTAGTCATCTCGCGCGGTTGGACGATAGTGGGGTAGCCTAGCGGGCGATATTTTTTATTCAGGGCGGCGCTGCGGATGATTACCTGGTCCTGGAACGCTTGTTTGACCGTCCTGGCGCCGGCGTCCATGACGATGTTCTTGATGCCCATCGCGGCCAATTTTTCGGTCAGAGCGGCCATCTCCTCCGGGTTAGCGGCTTTAGCGCCCACCGGGCAGCCCGTCTCTTTGGCCAGGGCGCCTATCTGGTCTACGGTGTCTTTCGTGGCCGCAAATATCAGTGGTTTGCGTTCGGCGCAGGCTTTGACACCGGCAGTGAGGACATCAGCGCTCCGGCTGATTAAGATAAAAGGGCTATCGGTGCTGCTTTTGACCTTGTTAATGAACGAGACAAATTTAGCGGCGTCATTCGAGCCGGACCTTAGTGCCAGCATGTTGCCGCGCAGCTTTAAACCCACCCTTTCGTATTCCAGCGTCTTGAATCTATTTAATCTGGCGTCAACCTCGGCGTCAGGCATCTGGTCATCGATGAGGAGGGCGATTGCAGGCGCATTCTCGAACCTCTTCTCGTGGCGGAACATAACCGTTTCGCCCCCGATTTTCACAGCCTTTTCACCCACGCCGATGGTCACCGGCAGAATCGGCGGCGCTGAGGCCTCAGTAAGTTTGGCCTTGGCTTCCTCGGAGACAATGGGGCACTTGCTAAGCTCGGCCTTACCCGCAGCCAGGCTCATGGCAAAGGCGAGGCAGGTAGGCACGCCGCATTGGCCGCAGTTGGTCTTGGGCAGAAGTTTAAATATTTCAATTCCGGTTAGTGCCATAAAAGGTCTCCTTTCGGGAATTAAGTAACAACTGACAAGTACAAAGTATCAAGGAACTGATAAGTAGCAAGTATCAAACTTCGCCTCGTTATTACTTTGTTATTTGCCAATTGCAACTTCCTTGTTACTTGATAGTTGTACCTTGATACTTGTTTCTTTTATCCCAGTATCGGGTCCATGGTCAGGGCAGGATGTCCCTTTTGCTGGAGGAAGGGTAAAATTGCTTCCTCGGTGACTCCCACTGTCTCGTCGGCAATCCTGTCCAGCAAATCGGGCACGCCCAGTTCTTTGCCTCTGGCGTTTATCCGCTCGCCGATTTCTTCCTTTAATGACTTGGGCATCCAGACCATTCTCAAAATGCCGCCTTCGGCGGCGACGAACTTGCGCTGGGTGGTGTTATATTTGCCGTGGCCGACAAAGCCCGGCGTGCTCAGTCCCCCGCCGATAGTCCCGGCCAGGGTGGTGAACTTCATACCGGATGGGGTATCGCCGGTATAGTCACGGTTGACCGTCATAATACCGTTGCACATGGGTAACACGGCGGCGATGGCCTCGCAGCAGCCGCAGGTGGTCGGCGGGTCATGGACGATGCTGTAGAAATTGTAATGGTCTATCTTGCCGCGGGAAGCCCGTGATATAAATTCGTTGACGCCTTTCCACTGTCCGAGCTTCTGGTCTACGACTTCACCCTTTTGCACCGGCTGGTTGGGGCCGGTAGGATTTATTTCAAAAGCGGCCTTGCAGTCCATCCAGTTATAAGAGCCGCAGAGTCCCGTTCTTTCCGGGCTGATGACGCAGACGTGGCTCGGTGCGAAGGACTGGCACAGCGTGCAGGAATAATAGGTCTCGACCGACTCATCGGTCATGCCTTCGATACGGGCATCCCTGGTTTTATAGACATGGCGGGCTTTTTCAATGATTTCATCAACCTTCTTCGGGTCGGTATAGAGCTTCACTTGTAGCTTATCGAAGATACGGCCGAAGTCCTGGTGCAGCTTGGCATGAAGGATAATACCGATGTGCTTGAGACGGAAGCCTTTTTCGACGGCCTGTTTGCTGATGCGTATCCAGGCAATGTCTCTCTGGCCGATGTGCATGATGCCCTGGGCGTAATTGATGAGATGGTGAATCTGGCGCTCTAAAATAGGCTCATAATCGTCCTGCATCTCGCGCCCGGCGACCTCGACGGCGATGGCGAAAGGCAGGCGCGAACCGACTTTAATCGTATCGAGGTCGGGGCCGATGACTTCGACCTTGCCGTCCTCAACTTCTTCCATGCGCTTGCTGGTCACCCACTCGACCATGTGCGTGCGGCCGCCGCCCGCCTCCAGATAAATGTCATCGCCGCGGACTCTCTCGCCCTCGAAAGCGGGCCCGAAAGCGACCGGGATGGGGATCTCGGTCACGCTGACCTTGAGCCCCCTGACCTCGATGGCCTTGTTCACTATTTCATCGTGCGGGATGTTGGAGACGACGTGCTCGTAGGTGCAGATGCCCGTGGGCAATATTTCGGGGATAGGCGTATCGGCGATAACGGGGAAGCCCCAATTGATAGCGCCGGCGCCGTTAGCATACCATTCATCGGTCACATCGCCCATCGTCATCGCGAAAGCGAAAACGCGGTCTTTATTGTAAATAAGGATTTTACGGTAATCTCCCGGTTCAATGCCGCCGAAGGATATAGCGGCACGGGTGGCGAAACCGATGGCGAAGACCGTGGCGCTGACATCCGGCCCGAAAGACACCAGACGGGTGCCCCAGCCTATCTGGACACCGGCCTTGACGAGCTGCTCGGAGAACCTTTCACCCTTGTGCTCTCCGGCCATGAATACGTAAAGGTTCTTTTTCTGTAATTCTTCGGCGATGTTTTTAGCAATCGCCGGCGTTGGTGCAGCGCCGAGTATAGCGGCAAAGCCAGGGGCGGTGCCGTCAACGAACTCCACGCCGCGTTTCCTCATAATAATGTCATCGGCGGCACCAAGCCAGATATTGCTGTCGGTAACGTCTTCACCCCGGACATAAAAATTGGGATTTTCTAAATATCTTATCGCCTCGATAATCTCTTCCGCCCAGAAAGCAATCATACCGGCATCGAGGGTAGGGCCCAGGTAGGGGAGGTGATGCTGTTCTTTAACTAGCGGCGGCAGGAGCGCTTTGCATTTCTTGATAACGGCTTCCATGTCGCCGAGTTTCTGGACTTTCATCCCGGAAATGCCGTAGATGATGGGCAGGTAATACGCTGTATTGGGAAAGCCTACGGGTTCGTTGGCTCCCCATTTATCCATGGCTTCCTGCCATTTCTTTTCAGCCCGGGCTACTATCTTATGAGCGCCGTTGATGGCTGCCGATGCGATTATCTTGGACATATATTAATTCCCTCCTAAATCTCAGCGATGGGGAAGGATTAGCCTTCCAGCGTGCGTCTCATTTCCATGTCATAGAGCACTCTTTCCCTGGCCTTGTCGATGCCCAGGGCTTTACGCTTTTTATCTATATGCGCAATCATCTTCTGGGCGGCTTTTATCGGGTCGGGCTCGAAGTCCCATTTGCCGCCGTACATCTCCTCCATGTCCTTGAACAGGTGATTGGTGAACTCCTTGTTGCCCATCGTCGGGAAGGTGGTCCCGAACACCGTATAGACGCCGGAAGCGACGAAATACTGGCCGATGGAGATGGCCTTTTCACTCATCCATTCCGGGGCGGCGCCGGCGGCAGGCAGGTCGCTGATATCGTCGCCGAGGCCGCCGTCCTTGACCACTGCCGTGGCGGCCATCAGGATGCGGCTGTTATCGACGCAGGAGCCCATGTGCAGCACCGGCGGGATGCCCACCGTCTCGCAGACCTCGGCCAGGCCCGGGCCGCAGAACTCTTTAGCGGCTTCAGGTACCATCAGGCCGTACTTGGCGGCGGCCATGGCCGCGCAGCCGGTGGAGAGCACCAGCACATCGTTCTTGAGCAGTTCTTTTATCATCAGGATGTGGTCGCTGTCATGGGTAGTGCGGGCATTGTTGCAGCCGACGACGCCCGCCAGGCCGCGGATGCGGCCGTTGATGATATTATCGTTCAGGGGCCGGTAAGAGGCGCGGAAAAGACCGCCGAGCAGGTAGTTGATAGTCTCATGGGAGAACCCGGCGATAAGCGGCGTCTTCACCTGCGGAATTCTCACTTTAGCCGGGTTGCGGTTAGTAAAATTATCGATAGCGGCTTTGATGATGGCCCGCGCCGAGGCCTTAGGGTGATATTCATCGAAGGCCATATGGGTAGCGCCGGTTATCTTGGCGCGGTTATCCGTAGTAATAAGTTTGGTATGGAAGCATCTGGATACTTCGACCAGACCCTGCATAATGCATTGAACATCGACCACCATGGCGTCAACAGCGCCGGTGATGATGGCCAGTTCCTGCTGGAGGTAGTTGCCGGCGATGGGTACGCCGTGCCGCATCATCACTTCGTTAGCGGTGCAGCACATACCCGCCAGGTTAATGCCCTTGGCGCCTTTGGATTTAGCATAGGCGATAAGTTCGGGGTCCTGACTTTCGACGGCCAGCATCTCGGCTAGCGCCGGTTCGTGGCCGTGGATGATGACATTGACCATGTCCTCTTTGAGGACGCCCAGGTTTATCTCGCTCATGGTAGGCGTGGGTGTGCCGAACATGCAGTCCTGGATTTCGGTGGCGATCATGCTGCCGCCCCAGCCGTCGGCCAGCGCGGCCCGCGTGCCCTGGAGCATGAGGTTACGGTAGTCCTGGTCAACGCCCATGTGGGTGCGGTGCATCAGCTCGACGATTTCACGGTCGATACCGCGCGGCACCACGCCCAGTTTACGCCAGATTTCCTGGCGCTTTTTAGGGGCGTTTTTAATAAAGAGAAGCTCGCCGTTTTGCTTGCCGAACTCATTTTCGCAGATTTTGGCGATGTCCAGAGCAATCTCGTTATTGCTGCGGTTGCCTATTTCCACGCCCATATCAAGGGCCAGTTTCAGCAGCTTTTGCTCATCTTTAATTTTGAAGTCTGCCGTCTTGCCCTCGGCCATGAGTTTAAATGCCTCGACGACGCGGCGGCCGTGGTCGCTGTGGGCGGCCGAACCGGCGGCAATCATACGGGAAAAGTTGCGGGCGGAAATAGTCTCCGCCGTGGCCCCGCAAACGCCTACCCTGGACCTCTTCTCTTCCGGGGTTTCCTCTTTACCTTTGGGAGGAGGCACCCGGCACGGCCCCATGGCGCAGTTCTTACAGCAACTGCCGTCCGCGCCGATGGGACAGGGCTTGAGCTTTTCCGCCCGGCTAAAAGCCGTGGAGATATTTTCCTCGGCGGCCTTGGCTAACATTTCAATAGTAGCTTTATCGATGCTTTTGGCCTGTTTTTCTTCCGGCTNNCTCACTTATTTGGCGGTCAGGTCGGCGATCATTTCTTTGACCAGTTTTATCGCTTCGGGGTGTCTCATAATCAGGACGTCAGCCCCGGCCATCAGTACCACCATGGCTGACATGGCTTCGAGGAGGATACCCCGTTTCCGGGCATCTCCCATCTTCGGGTCGTCTTTTTCGGCTATTTTGGCTTCTTTGGACTTCCAGGTTTCTTTGGCCAGATTGCAGATGATAGGGAACTGGAGCTTGGTGTCCTGCTGCGTCAGGGCGGCCATCCTTACCCTCTCCATTACAGAATAGCAGTATTCGATACCGTAGCCGATACTGCTGACGGTGGGGTCCATCACCAGCATATTATCGGGGACGCCGAGGTTGCCCAGCAGGATGTTGAGCTGCTTGGCCAGGTTGATATCAATAGGCGATGAGGCGGCCACCGTATGCTTGTAGGCGATGGCGGCAGCGCCTATTTTTTTATGGTCGGCCTCCTCCACCGGTCCCAGAATCAGGCTTTTATCCTGGCAAAGCTCGGCCACGGCTCTCAGGACTTCAGTATCTTTTTCGTGATTGGCCGTGCCCCAGACAATCAGCGGCACATCGATGGCATCGGCCACTTTTTTAGCTACCTGGGCGGCTTCCGCCGCCGGGCGGTTTTTGCCGTTGGGGTCGGTGCTCAGGAGCTGGAGGCATATCATCTCCGCCCCGTAATCTTTAATGCACTTCTGCGCCCAGGCCACGGGGTCTCCGGTGACGCCTGCAAAGGGCTCCAGCGCCGCTGCGGGCCATTCTTCCGGAGGCATATCATAGACCTCCATGGCTATCCTGGGCAGGTTGGGCATCTGGCCTTCGAAGAGATAGAACGGGTAGGCGGTTTCCCCGCCGACGGTTACCGCTTTATCTCCCTTGCCAAGCTTTATTTCTCTTATCTTTCCGCTATAAGCGGTCTTGGGAATTTCAAAGGCCATAATGCCTCCTTTATTCAGGCGGGGTTCTTCCGTTTTTCACTGCCAAACCAGTCATCGCTGTACCAGTAGCGTTCGCCGGTTTTAAGGTACTTCAACTTTTCATCCCGGCTTTCGAGCTTCTGGCGCCAGCGTCCGGCCGCTTCACCCTTCGGCTCGCCGGATTCATAGGTTTCTCCCAGGATGTCCACCTTGCCCCGGCCGGGCGCTTCTTTAAGTATAGTCTTATAAGCCATCTTTCCGCCTCCTTTATCCTCCTGAGGAGGATTATTTCAGGCCGGCCGCAATCTTGGCGGCTTTTACGGTGTTCATCATTAACATGGTTATTGTCATTGGGCCGACGCCGCCGGGAACGGGGGTAATGGCTTTGGCTTTCTTGCTTACACTTTCAAAATCCACATCACCGCACAGGATACGCTTGCCGTCAGCGGTCTTGCCGATTTCGTTAACGCCGACATCGATGACGACGACGCCTTCTTTAACCATATCACCGGTGATGGCCTTGGGTTTGCCCGCCGCCACGATGAGAATATNNAGAGTGACGGTGGCATTGGCCCCCGGAGCTTTTTGCAGCAGCATATTAGCAATGGGCTTGCCGACGATGTTGCTCCTGCCGACGACGACTACCTCGGCGCCTTCAATCTTGGTGCCGGAGCGGATTAACAACTGTTGGATACCGGCAGGGGTACAGGGAAGGTAGTCTGGCTCGCCGATCATCAGCTTACCCACGTTTATCGGGTGGAAACCGTCGACATCTTTCTTGGGGTCGATAGCGATGAGCACCTGTTCCTCGTTCAGGTGTTTGGGCAAGGGCAGTTGCACCAATATTCCGTTAATCTTGGGGTCTTTATTGAGCTTATCAATCAGGGCAAGGAGCTCTTTTTGCGAGGTTTTCTCCGGAAGGTCGTATCTTTCCGAGTATATGCCTAACTCTTTGGAAGTCTTTTCTTTCTGGCCGACGTATACCTGCGAGGCCGGGTCTCCGCCTACGAGGACGGTCACCAGGCCGGGCACGATATTATACTTGGCTTTAANNCGGCTATCTCTTTTTTCAACTCCTCACGAATCTGTGCGGCCACTTCCGCGCCTTTAATAAGTGTTGCGGTCATTATTACCCCCTTTTTATTTGGGCTTTATTATTTGATAATAATCTGTCCATTAAATTATTAACCGCCATGACTGCTTTAGATGTATCCGGCAGGTCAAAGAGCGGTTTCTGTTCCAGGTCATAGCGTTTCAGTTCCTCGTCAGCCGGTATAACAGCGGTAGGCGCTATTCCCAGCCTCGCCATCTCCTCTTTAAGCAGCGGGTCTATCCCGCCGGGAACGAGGTTCAATATTACAGATTCTCTTTTAACGATTAATTTAAGCTCTTTTACCAGGTCCCGTATGCGGGCAACTGCCCTCAAGCCTTTGACCGAGTGGTCGGAAACCAGAAGCAGCTCATCGATATTCTGCGTGGTGCGGCGGCTCAGGTGCTCCATACCGGCCTCATTATCCATAACGACGTAAGTGTAGTTATTTGACCACTGGTCGATGAGCTTACGGATGACCGTATTAGGATAACAGTAGCAGTCCGGGCCTTCGCCGCGGCCCATCGTTATCAGGTCGAGGTTCTTACTCTCCGTTATCGCCGTATTGAGCTGGTACTCAAGGTAGGCTTCTTTGGTCGTGCCGGCCGGTATTTTAAGCTTCTCTCCCTGGAACTCGTTCAGGATACGGCCTACCGTCTGCCTGGCTTCCAGTCCCAGGTTTTCGGCCAGGTTGGAATTAGGGTCGGCATCCACGGCCAGGACCGTCCCTAGCCTGTTCTTAAGCAGGTAGCGGATGACCAGGCTGGACACCGAAGTTTTTCCGGTGCCGCCCTTGCCGGCTACGGCGATGTTTATGGTCAATACTCAGTCCTTTTTATTCTAGTTGTCATTGCGAGGCCGAAGGCCGTGGCAATCTCAATCATTGGCTTAGCCGTAATTAGGGATTGCCACGTCGCTTCGCTACTTCAGAATGACAATTATTCTCTTTAACTTACGTCGTGCAGACCATGGATTTTACCGGTTTTTACATCCACGTCAACCTTCTTGAAAGCCGGGTCGGAACCGGTGGCAGGCATTAGACTGATATCGCCGGCCATCGGGCAGAGGAATTTGGCGCCGGAATAAATTAGTACGTCGCGGATGGGCAGCGTCCAGCCCTTGGGTACACCCTTGAGGTTCGGGTCGTGGGTCAGTGAAAGATGCGTCTTGACCATCATCGTGGCGTATTCGTCATATTTCGGGTCGGCCTCGAAAGCTTTGGCCTTTTCCGCCGCGGCGGCAGTCCAGGATACGCCGTCGGCGCCGTAAACGACCTTGGCAATCTTTTCCACGCGCTGTCTTAATTTCATCTCGTTAGGATAGAGGAAGTGGAAGTCGCTCTTCTCTTTGCAGGCTTCCTTCACGGCATCGGCCAGTTCCTGTGCGCCGGCGCCGCCTTGAGCATAGTGGGTGGATACGGCGCAGCGGGCTCCGGCAGCTTCGGCAGCCTTGCGGATAATGGCGATTTCTTCTTTGGTATCGGTGGGGAAGCTGTTGATGCAGACCACCGGGTTGATGCCGGCCGCCCTGATGATATTAATGTGATGTACCAGGTTGGCGCAGCCTTTTTCCACCAATTCCGGCGCGGATTTCTTGTAGGCATCGGGAAGCGGTACGCCGGGGGTGACCTTGGGGCCGCCGCCGTGCATCTTCAGGGAGCGCACCGTGGCTACCAGCACGGAACAATTGGGTATGAGGCCGCTGTTACGGCACTTGACGTTCCAGAATTTCTCAAAGCCGATGTCGGAGGCAAAACCGCTCTCCGTGACGTGATAATCGAACATTTTAAGGCCGATGCGGTCGGCGATAATCGATGACTGGCCGATGGCGATGTTGGCGAAAGGACCGGCATGCACAAAGCAGGGCTGGTATTCCGCGGTGGAGCAGAGGGTGGGGTTGATGGTATTAAGCATCCATGCCGTCATCGCGCCGGCGACCTTAAGGTCTTCGGTGGTGATGGGTTTGCCTTTTTTATCGTAAGCAACGGTGATTTCACCGAGTCTCTTGCGCAGGTCAGCCAGGTCGGTAACGATGGACAATATAGCCATTAGCTCAGAGCTGACGGCAATACCGAACTTCGATTGCATCATGTAGCCGTCGGTCTTTTGCGTGCCCATGCCGATGACGATATTGCGCAGGGCCTGGGCGCAGTAATCGATGATCCAGCCCATTTCCACGCGTAGTGGGTCGATATCCAGGCGTTTCATATGGCTTAATCGGGCAAGTTGTTCATCGTCGTAGTTGCGTTCGTGCTGCATCCTGGAAGTCAGAGCGACCATAGCCAGGTTGTGGGCGTTCATGATATCGTTGATATCCCCGGTAAGGCCGAGGGAAAACTCGGTATGGGGAATCAGCAGAGCGTTGCCGCCGCCGGCCGCTGTGCCTTTCACGTTCATCGTCGGGCCGCCGGAAGGCTGCCGGATTGCGCCGCCGGCATTTTCTTTCTGGTAGCCGAGGCCTTCGATAAGGCCCATAGTGGTGGTGGTTTTACCTTCTCCCAGGGGCGTAGGAGTTACGGCCGTAACCTCGATATACTTGCCGTCCGGCTTGTTCTTAAGCCGTTCTATTACTTTCAGGAAGTCTACTTTGCCGACTTTCCCGTAAGCAAGCATTTCACCCTTTTTTAATCCCAGTTTCTTTTGCCACTCGTCTGGAGTGGGCATGTGTTCGCAGGCCGCTTCGGCTATTTGCCAGTCTGCCATTTTGGATACGTCGTAAGCCACAATTTCCTCCTTAAAATTATTATAGCTTAGTGCTTTCCGCGATATCTTCCGTATTTGTACGCTAGTTTATTCCAGTAAAACACCGGCTGCTAACCGGCTTGTTTAATGCCTTTCCACTTACTCTAGAGTGTTATCCGGCTGGCGGACGTGAGTTTATGATAGATATCCCTGACCTCTTGAGCTGTTTGCGGCACCGCGGTGAAAAGAGGTTTGGCGGCCAGGTCGGCCTCCGTTATGGCCGGATTATAAGAAATATAGCCGAGTATTTCAATACCGGGCAGGCTTCTCTCGATGAACTCCCGGTCTGATTCGCTCCGTATCTTATTGCCGACTACGGCGATGCTCTCCACGCCGAGGTCATGCGCCAGTTTAATGATAGTACCGGCGGTTTCGATGCTCCTCCGCCCCGGCTCCACCACAATAATCAGCTTGTCCACCGCTTTAGTGGTGCCCCGCGAAAGGTGCTCTATACTCGCCTCCATGTCCATGATAACCACTTCGTCCCTTTGTAATAGTAAATGGCTGAGCAGCGCCTGTAATAATGCGCCCTCCGGGCAATAGCAGCCGGTGCCGCCCCTCTTTATCCGCCCCATCACCATCAACCTGATGCCGTCAATCTTCACGGAATACTCTTCCGGTAAGTCGTCTACCCTGGGATTCAGTTTGAAAAAAGAGCCGGACTGTCCGGGGCGGACGCCCACGCGTTCTTCGATGAGGTCGCTCAGCCCGGAAATAGGGGTTATCTTTTCCGGGTGGGGGAAACCGAGGGTGGCTGCCAGATTGGCATCGGGGTCGGCATCGATGGCGATGACGGAAAAACCGGATTCGGCGAATATTTTGGCAAGGAAAGCCGCCAGGAGAGTTTTGCCTACGCCGCCTTTACCGCTTATTGCTATCTTCATACAGATTTTTCCTAACGCCAAATCCTATCAATTAATTATAATGGGAAAGCGCCGAGAATTGAAATGAAGAAGTACCTAGCTGCCCAATATAATATTTTATCTTATGCTCATTTAAAAGTCAAGATGAGATTGTACTAAAGACATAGTCCAAAACACCTGTTGAATACAGGTGTAATCGCCCGCTGTTGTCTTTTAACGGGTGGGTACACTACAATTACCTTAAAAAGGGGGTGTGGGAAGATGGCAATGATTGAAATAACTATTCTCCCGGTAGGCACATCGACGCCTTCCGTCAGCCGGTATGTCGCTGGCGCGATAAAAATATTACAGAACGAACCGGGTATAAAATACGAGCTTACGGCGATGGGCACGATAATCGAAGGCGAGAGGGAACATCTCCTGGCATTGGCGAACCGTATGCACCAATCGGCTTTCGATGCCGGGGTCAAAAGGGTGGTGACTACCATTAAAATTGACGAGCGCCTTGACAAGCCTCTAACCATAAATGGGAAAATAAAGGCTGTCAAAGAAAAACTGGGAAACTAAAAACGTAAAAAATTATTGTTTTAAGTCTGTCTTTAATTAATGTAGGTGTGAAATGTCTGCTGTAAACATAATTATCTTACTGGCGACGGGTATCGTAGCCGGTTTTACCGGGGGCCTTATCGGGCTCGGCGGCGCTTTTCTCATGACGCCGGTACAAATTTTCGTTTACACCCGCATGGGGCTTCCGGATGATGTCGCTGTCATGACCGCTTTCGGCACCAGCTTGCTGGTAGTGCTGACGACCGCTATCAGCGGCGCCTGGCAGCACCACCGGAAAAAGGCGGTAATGTGGCGGGTGGCTGTCATCATGGGATGCAGCGGCCTGTTCTTCAGTTTCATCGGGTCTACCATCGCCGCGCATGTCCCCGGCGCAATTCTCAAGATAATCTTCGGCTCGATTGCTATCCTTGCCTGCATCCGGATGATTATCGCCACGAATGAACGTACGGAGTCAGAACCGGTAAATAATCCCTGGATTTGGGTTGCCTGGGCTATACCGGTGGGCCTGCTCTCCGGCCTCCTGGGTGTCGGCGGCGGGGTGATTATGATTCCGATACTGGTGCTGGCTTTAAAATTCAAAATGCACAACGCTGTGGCAAATTCCCTGGCCATCATGATTTTCTCCAGCATCGGCGGTATTATCGGCTATATTGTTAACGGCATCGGCGTGGCCGACCGGCTGTCTTATTCCCTCGGCTACATTAATTTGCCTTCGTGGCTGCTGCTGGCCATACCCTCCGCTGTCATGGCGCAGGTCGGCGCGGTTGTCGCTCACAAGATTCCCAGAAAACCTCTGATGTTTATCTTCATCGTTATCATGTTATATATGGGGTTGAGGATGATTGGTGTCTTCCAGTGGCTCGGCTGGCCGATATAACAGGGGGAAGCTATGGAAATTAAAATCACAACCTTAAGCGAAAATACGGCAGACCTCGGCTATGTAGGCGAATGGGGACTCAGCATGTATATCGAAGCTGACGGTCTGAAAGTGCTCTTCGATACGGGGGCCGGCGTCGCCGCGCTTCATAATGCCCGGCTTATGGGGATTAACCTTGCAGAAGTCGACCGGATAGTGCTGAGTCATGGTCACCATGACCACACGGGCGGACTGCGCGATGTGTTGAAAGTAATGGGCAAGAAGGTGGAAGTAATCGCCCACCCGGACATCTGGGCTTCCAAGTACGGACGCCGTGGTAAAAACCAGGCGCATTTCGCCGGGATGCCCTTCAGCCGTGAGCTATTGGAAGACCTCGGCGCTCACTTTAATCTGACCCGGACGCCCGTCCGTCTCACCCCGCGTTTTCTCACCACCGGCGAGATTCCGATGCTCTCGGACTACGAGGAGATTGACAGCGGCCTATTTGATAAAAAAACCGGCGAGATGCTCCCTGATGAGCTTAAAGACGACCTCGCCCTGGTAATAGATACCGAGTATGGCCTCGTCGTCATCTTGGGCTGCGCCCACCGCGGTATCATTAACACGCTGCGCCACGCTCAGAAACTAACCGGCAAAGAGCTGATTTATGCGGCCATCGGCGGTACGCATCTACTCAACGCTTCCGAAGAGCGCGTAAAAAAGACCGCGGCGGAATTACAGGAGATGGGCGTGCAATATCTCGGAGTTTCTCATTGTACCGGGTTCGAGGCTTCGGCCTACCTGGCCAGAGAGTTCGGCAAGCGGTTCTTTTTAAACAACGCCGGCATGCAGCTGACCCTGCCTTTTTAACCGGCGGGTTTTAGTGCGCCGGTTGGCCGGTTTTTTCAACCGTGTATAAATCTCCGGCTGCCTTAGGCATGGCGAAGATAACCGGGACCGTTAGCATCAGGATGATTGCCAGGCCGTAGTATACCACCATAAAGCCGCGGCCCATGTCGGGTATAAAATCCAGCACCACGGCGGTGACCGCGATGCTTATCGCGCTCCCGCTCTGGCGGAACATGCCACGCACGCCGGTTATCGTGCCTATCCGCTCCGGCATCAGGTCAATACAGGCATTATTGGCCGCCGGGGCCGTTATCCCCATGCCGGCGCCTATCAGAAACAGAATCGCTCCCAATAAAAAGGCCCCGCTGAGTTGAGTGCCAAGTATATTTAGACCTGACGGTTCGAGGCCGAGCAGTATGAGGCTGAGCACGATGACACCGGTGCCGGTTACCATCGGCCAGCGGTATCCCCACTTTGGCAGGTTAAGGCTGGTTATTACCGAAGCCATCACCATGCCTACCGACCTCGGGGTCAGGATAAACCCGCTTTCCAGGGTGGTCATGCCGTAGACGGAGGTGGCGAAGAGGGGCACGAAAGACATAATGCCCAGGGCGGCGGAACCGTAGAAGAGGTTAAAGATATTAGCCGCCAGGAAAGGCTTTTTCGTGAGCAACTGCACGTCGATGACCGGGTTTTTTATTCTACCTTCGCGCTGCAGGAAGGCAATCATGAAGATTATCGACGCCGTAAAAAGCGCCACGGTTAATACCCATGAGGCGCCGTTCCGGACATCGCCCAAACTGCTGAGGGCGATGAGAAAAGCGGAAAGCGAACCGGTGAAAAAGCCGGTGCCAACCATGTCCAGTTGTCCCCCCTCTCCTTTTCCGGACTTTAAGAGCTTCAGCGAGATGAGAAACACGATAATACCTAGAGGGATGTTGAGCCAGAATGTCGAACGCCAGCCGTATGATTGGACGAGCCACCCGCCGATATTTGGCCCCATGATATTGCCGATGGGCATGATGCTGGTGAACAACCCTATCGCCTTTTGCCTTGAATTTGGGAATTCTTCGCTGACGATGGTAGTGGCCAGGGGTAAAATGCTGCCGGTACCGATGGCTTGGATTAAACGGGCGAAAATGAGAATCTCGATATTGGGGGCCAGGGCGCTTAGCAGCGAACCAATGGTGAAAACGGCGAGGGAAATAAGATAGACGAGTTTGACGCCGAAGATTTCACCGGCCTTGCCGCCCAGGGGCATAAAAGCCGTGGCCATTAGTTGATTGATGCCCAGTACCCAGCCGGCTAAAATCAAAGATGCATGAAACTCTGTGGTGATTTGGGGAAAGGCCACGGACACGGTGGTGCCGCTGATAGCTACGAGCAGGAATGACAGGCTGGTGACGCCAAAGATGAAGTATCTGGTCACTGCTATAGTCTAGCATAGAAGCATAGCTGTGATAAAATCAGGGGAAAAGGTGATAAAAATGGCAGTAAAATACTTTTTCCAAATAAGGTAAAATAATGAATTCAGTTTCACATAGTCAATGACCAGGTTGAGACGAGTCCTCTAACAATAACCCTCACTTCCGATGAGCGAACAGTTGCTATAATGACCTGTGCACTAATTATGTGTTATCACCTGGGGTGTTTTAACAGTTATCGAATACTCGTCAAGAAGCAAAAAAGACGTACCACTCAACTTCTTGTAAGGGCATTTTAGTGAGTTGTAGTATTCAGCGAGAGTCGAGGCCGCCGGTGTATCCATAGCCGTAGATGGCTCTGGAATCCTGCTTACCAGGTCAACGGAAAAGGCGTGTGGGCTGGGTGGGACAGTATCGCCCGCGGTTTTGTAGTTAAGAACTACCATATAGTAAGGGCTGGGGAAGGTGAAGGTTCTTGTAGACCCCGCATCTACATATCCTAAACCGATAAAGCCGAAGTCCATTCTTTTACCATCCAGACTAAGTATGACACTGGCAAAAGAAGGCAAGTCTCCGTTATTTGATACCGATACTGATATTTCTTTTGGGAAAATTTCGCATACCGGCCAGCTCCACATCCAACTCCATGTGTTTACGCTGGCCTCTTGAATCGCGAGCTTGGCTCCTTTATATGTGAAGTCCTTTTCATATATTACTGTCGTGGGATATGACGAGCCATAAACGACCATCTTGTAAGTCCCGGGCAATGCAACATATCCTGCATCGCCTAGAAACTTATTTTCTTGGGAATTCAAATAGAAGTCTTGTGGTGGGATTTGTGCCTCATCCTTAAATTCCCCGGGCCCCTTTATAGAAAATGGTGCATAGAAATAGCCATCGGGACTGATGAACTTCATAGTGAATCCACTTTGATTAGTCAGGTAAGTGTAAAAGAACTTTTTATAAGGGCCGGCACTGTCTGTGGGCGCGGATAATCCTGAGTGCAGTTCTTTTAGCTCGAAGGTTGGGGTTATTGTGGTAGGGGTAGAAGACGTAGGTTTTGTTGTGGGAGGAGGTGTTGTCAAACCATGTATCGTCGTAATAGGCGTTGTAGTAGGTGGTGTTGTTGCAGGTGTTGTCACGGCAGGGCACCCAATGGCTACGATCGCCAGCAGAGCTACTAAAAAGAACAGAAAACTATAATTCTTCTTCATGATTGTCTCACTCCCTGCTCAGAATACGTAGTCCACCTTGTTTTAAATATGATGTTAGTCTAGTCCTTATTCACATAACCTGTCAAAAATCTTCTGGATAACTGTTCCTGTTCTTGCCATTTGCTGGAACCATAGCTAATAGAGGAGGTGCCGTCAAACCGGCACACAACTACGGCAGTGATGAAATCGGGTTCAGCCTACAAGAACTTTGAAGATTATAGCGAGCTAAGTCTGGTCGGCGTACCGCCACCATCCGCAGGTAAAAACCAGGCTTATCGCACCGACCAGCCCAACCAGGATATAGCTGATAAGGCCAAGCGGTGCCGTTACCTTTCCGATTAATGCTTCTGCGGCGCCGCTGTACAACATGGGAATCGTCCACGGGAAATATTGACCGTTGCCAAGCTGGCTGATAACCTGTCCGAGTATAATTACCAGGAAAATGCACCCCACGGCTGGTAAGTAGCCGCGGGTAAAACTGGCCACTAGGCCGAACGGTATGCAGATGAGTACTGTCAGAGAACCCGTACCCAATAAAAGCCCCAATCCGTTCCAGACGGTTGCCGCCGACCATTCCGGAAGCTGCAGCATCGCCCCTAAGCCCAGCATGAGGACGAATACCAGCAAAATAAGCGCCAGCGACCAGTACGCTGCTGTAATAATCTTGGCGATAACAACGGTTACCCGCGGCGTGGGCAGCGACAGTATATCATAGACGGTCTTATCGCCGAATTCCCGGCCAAAGATCCAGACAAAGATGAAACCGAAAATTATTAAACCGCCGAGACTCACCATGAGTAAAACCAGGTTGAAAAAGCTCGGCCAGTTGGCGGAGCCTCCGAATATCTGCGCTTTGGCTCCGAGGATTCCGAGGCGGCGCGCCTGCTCCGGGTCCTTGAGGATATACATGAAAAGACCGCTTATTATAATTAACAGTGAGAACGCCAGGGCGGTCATCCAGAGTGTCTTCGAACGCTGTACCTTTTTGAGTTCGACCCACAGCGCCGGGACTAGTTTACTGATAATATTGTCAGGCGCTTTTACTGATGCAATCATTGTTTTTTCTCCTCTTTCATTCCTACCAGCCCGAGAAAATAAGATTCGAGGTCTCTTTGCTCGACCACCAGTCTGGTAGGCGGGCAACCTGCCTCGACCAGCAGAGTCGCAACCTTATCGGGATGCTGCATCGTCGGCTTATCCGTGATAATAAGCGAGTTTTTGCCATCCAACCTCGCCGCGATTCCGGCTTTCCCCAATGCTGATAGAGCAGCAACAGTGTCATTAACATCAACCGCCAGGCGTTGTTCTTCCTGTTCGGCCAGCTCGTTGGCGTTGAGTTCTTTCAACAGCCGTCCCTCGTGCACGATGCCTATCCGCGTTGCCAGACGCGCTACCTCGCTCAAGATGTGGCTGGAGATAAATATAGTCACGCCGCTGTTTTCGGCCAGACCGCGCAAGAGGTTTCTTATCTCGACGATGCCGGCCGGGTCCAGCGCATTCGCCGGCTCGTCGAGGAGAAGTAAATCAGGATGATGGATGAGCGCCTTGGCCAGTCCCAGCCGCTGGGCATTGCCGAGTGAAAGTGTTCTGGCGCGCCGGTTGGCGTAGGGCATCAGCCCCAATTCTCCGATAATCTTTTCAACCGCGTCAGTGGCACTCATCTGGCGTAGACGCCTGGTTATCTCCAGGTTCTCCCGGACCGTCAGGTCGGGATAGGCGTGTGGAGTCTCTACCATATATCCGACCCGCTGCCATATCGAGCTTTGACTGGGCTGCACCTTTATACCGAAAAGTGAGACCGAACCAGTATTCGGTCGAATCATTCCCAGCAGCATGCGGATGGTCGTTGTCTTCCCTGCTCCGTTTAACCCTAAAAACCCGTAGATTTCTCCACAGTGTATATTCAGGGATAGGTCGTTAACAGCAGTGACGTCGCCGAAGCGTTTCGTCAAACCGGTCGCTGTAATCGATAGCAATTCACTCATTTTTCATGCCCTCCCGCTCTTCTTCTCCATGTTTGGTGGAGTTCAAATGTTATATAAACTGGAATATAATAATATAAATTATTATGAAGATTGTAGTGTATAATATTGTAATTGTCAATATGATATTATATAATAATTCTAATATATGATGTGGGAGGGCTGAACATGGATGGGTTTGAGCGCAGGAAAGAGCAAAGCAAGGAAGATATCCGCCGGGCGGCTGAAGAGCTTTTTTCCAGGTTCGGCGCGGATAAAGTCAGTGTTAATGATATTGCCCGTAAAGCCGGGGTGTCTCAAGCGACTATCTACAATAATTTTGGCAGCAAAGACGAACTGGTGCATGATTACCATAATATGATTGTTAAAATGATTGCCAGCCGTTTCCGCGATATAATAGTCTGGAAAAAATCGTATGTGGAAAAATTACAAGGTTTTTTACAGTCCTGGATAGATATTGCAGACCGATACAAAATAGAAATTGAAGATTCAAAAACAAAGCAATCCCGTGACCCCATTGGCCTGGAAATCGAAAGTTCATTCCGGGAATTTATTAAAGAAGGCAAACAACAGGGGAACCTCCGCTCTGACCTTTCCGACGAGGCGGTAATTGCGTATATCAGGTTTTTCCAGCAGGGCATCTCCAACAACCCTGGCATCAGTGACGAGATGCGTCGTAATCCAGGACTATCTAAAGACCTGCTTTCACTCTTTATGTACGGAATCAGCGGACAGAGCAGTTAATATCGTCAGCATACACGTTAATTCAAATTATAGAGTTCATAAGGCCTTCCTGATTGCTTTCCGAGCCTGTTTGTGATACCATTTATAGACATAAACCGCTAGGGGTGCTCAAGGCTGAGAGTCCCGATTAACATCGGGACGACCCTCGGAACCTGACCTCGGTAATCCGAGCGTAGGGAAGCGGTCTTACCTTAAGACCAGGGGTTCTGAATTTTCAGCCGAAACCCTTGGTTTTATTATTTTAAGGGGGTGGTTATCATGACGCAGTTGGAAATAGCCAGGCAAGGTAAAATATCTCCCCGGATGGAGGCGGTGGCGAAGGTCGAGGGGCTGGACGCCGAGTTTATCCGGCAGGGCGTGGCTAAAGGGACGATAGTTATTCCGGCCAATATTAACCATCTCAACCTCGTTGCTTGCGGCGTGGGAGCAGGACTTTCTACCAAGGTCAATGCTAATATTGGCACATCCTCTGATTTTGGTGATATGTCTACCGAACTGGAAAAAGTCAGGGTGGCTCTGGCAGCCGGGGCGGATACGATTATGGATTTAAGCACCGGCGGGGACATTCCTGCCATCCGGCGGGCGATCATCGCGGCCAGCCCGCGGCCTATCGGCACAGTGCCGATTTACCAGGCCGGCATCGGAGCCATTCAAAGGCATGGCGCAATAGTTAAAATGACGCCCGATGACCTTTTTGCGGCCATTGAAGATAATGCCCGTGACGGCACGGACTTTGTTACCGTGCACTGCGGCGTCACCCTTTCGGCTATCGCTCGTCTCAAAAAGCAGGGCAGGGTAACGGATGTGGTTTCGCGCGGCGGCGCTTTCATGGTCGGCTGGATGCTCCATAACGAATGCGAAAATCCCCTCTATGAACAGTACGACCGCCTGCTGGATATCGCCCGTGAGTTCGATGTCACGCTCAGCCTCGGCGACGGTATGCGGCCGGGCAGTCTGGCCGATGCTACCGACCGCACTCAGATTGAAGAGCTTCTCACTCTCGGCGAACTGGTGCAGAGGGCGCAGGAAGCGGGCGTTCAGGTCATGGTGGAGGGGCCGGGGCATATCCCGCTCGACCAGATTGAGACCAATGTACGCCTGCAAAAGGCTATCTGCAAAGGGGCGCCGTTCTATGTGTTAGGCCCGCTGGTGACCGATATCGCCGCCGGCTACGACCATATCACCGGCGCCATCGGCGGGGCTATCGCCGCTATGGCCGGGGCGGATTTCCTCTGCTACGTGACGCCTTCGGAGCATATCGCCATCCCGGATGTTAAAGATGTCCGCGAGGGCGTCATCGCCTCGCGCATTGCTGCCCATGCCGCCGATATCGTCAAAGGGGTTAAAGGCGCTGCCGAAAGAGATAGGGCGATGGCTGTGGCGCGTAAGCGCCTCGACTGGGCGGAGCAGTCCCGGCTTTCCCTCGACCCGGAACATTTTGAACAGGTTCGCCGGGCGCGTTCTTCTACCGGTTCAGCCTGTAGCATGTGCGGGCAGTACTGCGCTATGGAACTGGTGGCAAAATACCTCGGCGTAAAAACGGCTAAGTGTTAGCCCTGTTCTAGGTCTTTTTGTGCAGGTAGATTACCCAGTAGGCCAGTGCCACAAAGAAGACGCCGCCGATCATGTTGCCGATGGTCACTGGCAGCAGGTTTTTAAGAAAAAACGCACCCCACGTCAGTCCGTCATAGCTGGCGGCAGTCGTCCCGATGCTTTTCCAGAAAGAATCCGGGGCGCCGTTTTTAATTAACATGGCGAAGGGTATGAAATACATGTTCGCCACGCAGTGTTCAAAACCGGCGGCGACAAAACCGGCGATGGGGAAGATAATGGCGGTTACTCTGCCCAGTACCGTCCGGGCGCTGTAAGTGAGCCATACCGCCATGCAGACCATGGCATTACAGAGAATTCCCAGTATCAACGCCTGGACGAAATCCAGGTTTACTTTCCCGAGTCCTATATTCAAAGCGGTCAGGCCGACCGCTCCTTTATCCATTTCATAATGCTGTCCCCAGAAAACAAACGTCGCAGTGACTACCGCGCCGACAAAATTACCGACATAAACGATGCCCCAGTTGCGTAAAACACGCCACGTAGACAGTTGGCGGCTGGCCCAGGCCATGATAATCAGATTGTTGCCGGTAAATAGCTCGGCGCCGCCCACGATTACCAGAATCAGCCCGAGACTGAAGGTGAAACCGCCGACCACGCGCATAAGACCCCAGGGAACGGCAACACCTCCTGAAGTCTGGGATATCGTGAAAAAAATACAGCCCAGAGCGATGAAAGCCCCGGCCATAATGGCCAGGGCGAAGGTGCTGAGAAAATCAAGATGAGCTTTTTTAATGCCTATCGACTGCGCTTTGAAGGCCATTTCCCCCGGCAGCAACTCGTCAAAGCCGCTCGTTGGTTCGTTTTCGTTTTCTTCCATTTCAACCATAATAAACCTCTCTCTATTTTTTATATTATATTGCGTTCTTTAGCGTTCTTCAATATAGCTATAATGTCAGGGCTATTTATTTTTATTAGCATATCAAATATAAAGATAGGCACATATGCTATAATGTCTTATCGAGTACTTGAATAGTGCTAAAAGTAATACTCTGATAGTTGCATTGAAATAGAATACGAATCTTGGCCTGGTGCCATTTGACCAATATCATGAAGGGGGGTGGTTATCATTACTAAGAAAATTTTAATCGTCGAAGATGACCCGAGTTTTTCCAGAGCCATAAACCATATGATAGGAAAAGAAGGCTATGACGTCATCACTGCTTCCAACGGCCTGACGGGTCTCAGAATGGCTACAGAGGATAAACCCGACCTCCTTATCCTGGACGTGATGCTGCCCGGTTTAGACGGCTTTGAAATTTGCAGCCGGTTACGCGCTGAACCGCAAACCGCCAAACTACCCATTATTATGCTCTCCGCCAAGGGACAGGACGCTGATAAAACTACCGGGCTGCAGGTTGGCGCCAATGAATATCTGGCTAAACCCGTCGACAGGGCAGTATTGCTGGAAAAGGTTACAGCGCTATTGGCTAAACAACCGTAGAGTAGATGCCGCTCATATAGATTGGCGTATTTTTCAACTCGGTTTTCAGTATCGGAATACTTCAAAAACGGCAGCGTTAAAACATATAGGCCGGTTATACGCAGGCCTTGTTTCCTATAATACTATCGATAGTCTCATACAGCTTGTTTAAACCGCTGCCTTTGGTGATATAATCGGTTGCTCCCACAGAGAGAGCTTTATTTCTACCGCCGTCAATGTCAATACCGGTCATCAGCACAATGCTTATATCGGACGTCTCCGGCTTTGCCTTCAGCGCCTTGATGACTTCATACCCGTTCATATTAGGCATGATAATATCCAGCAGGATAAGGTCGGGACGCTGGCTTTTTACCAGTTCCAGGGCTTCTTTGCCATCGTAAGCGACAAGGGTAGAATAACCCCTGTGCTCCAGCTGGTATTTTATCGACTTGACCAGAGATTTATCGTCATCTACCACCAGTATCATTTTTTTCGTCCCTATGAGCAGCTGGTTTACCTTGGCGATAAGCTTTTCCTTGGTAAAAGGCTTGGTCAGACAGTCATTGGCGCCGAGCTTATAGGCTTTTTCCTTATCGTCTACTACGGAAAGGATGAGTACGGGTATTTCTTTAGTGTCGTCATCATTTTTCAATACAGCCGTCACGTCGAAGCCGTTGATATCGGGCATCTGTATGTCCATAGTGATCAGGTCGGGATGGTATTTCCGGGCCAGGTCGATGGCCTCTTTACCATTCGAGGCCTCGAATACCTTATATCCCTTGTTTTGAAGTTCATAGGTCAGGAAGCGGCGGATATTCGCGTCATCATCCACGACCAGGACAGTCTCGCCTTTTTTAACTGCCTCAACCGAAGCCTCAGGGGCCTCCGCGACTACCGTCTCCTTTGTCTCTGCCGGCTTGGCGATAGGTAAGGAGAACAGGAAGGTGCTGCCTTTACCCAGTTCGCTCTCCACCCAGATTCTTCCTCCGTAATGCTCTATTATTTCTTTACAGATGGGCAAACCCAGCCCCGTCCCCTTGGGCTTATTCGTCAGCGTATCTCCAACCTGCTTGAACTTCTCAAAAACAAGTCCGTGATTTTCCGGGGCGATACCGATGCCGGTATCTGTAATACTTACTAACACCATGCCGTGATTTATTTCAGGGTCACTTGCCTCTGCTGCCCGTGTTCCTACTGTAATCGTGCCTCCATCGGGGGTGAACTTGATGGAGTTGCTGAGCAGGTTGGTGACCACCTGTATCAGCCTGTCCTTATCACCCGGGACGAGCGGCAGGTCCGGGTCTGGATTAAAAATGACGTTCAGATTTTGCTTTTTCGCCATCGCCTGCGTGATATTAATGGCATTCTGAATTACCGGTGTTAGCGATATATCCTTGGTGTCCCACTGCATGCGCCCGGCCTCAATCTTGGAAAGGTCCAGAAAATCGTTTATCAGCTTGGTCAGGCGGTCGCTTTCCTCGTTAATAATGGTCAGGAACTCTCTTTGCGTTTCCTTATCTTCATCATAGGTCAGGAGTATCTCCGCGAAGCTCTTGATAGAGGTCAGCGGCGTCCGCAGTTCGTGCGATACCGTGGAAAGGAAGGAATCCTTCATCTTGTCCAGCTCCTGCAGCTTTACGTTAGCCGCCTGCACCTCGTCCATCTTCTGTTTGAGCTGTTTTTCCATCAGCTTTCGCTCGGTGATATCCAGACTATACTCAATCATCTGAGTAAAATTCCCCTCACTGTCGAAAATAGGATATCCATGAACTTCGACATTTCGAATGTTATTATCTTTATCGTAATGAAGATGCTCTACAACCACAGGTTTTCTGGTTACTTTCATTTCTGCCAGCGGACAGATATTGTCTATATCATTGCAGGGTTGATTCCTTTTATGGGTAATAGCGTAGCAGGTTGGTTTTTTCGATAAATCGCCGGCATTTGTGGCTGAATTAGCCACTATGATCGAATAATCATTAGCATTTATTGCATAAAATGGATGGGTAATAGATTCCAGTATATTATTCAGGAATTCATTCTGCTTCCTGATTTTCTCCTCTGCTCCCTTACGTTCGGTGATGTCGATTGCCATGGCGATTAAACACGGTTCACCGCTCATGTTGATTTGGACGGCTGAGAAAAGCCACATGCGTATCTCGCCTGACTTCATGCGGAAGTTGAATTCTTCTCCGTCAACCCGGCCATGCTCCTTAAGTAACTGCAGCATGCGGGAACGCTCATCCGTCTTTGCCCAGAGCCCTAACTCAATTACGCTATGGCCAATCAACTCCTCTCTGGTGTAGCCGGTAACATTTGTAAAACTGTCATTAGCATCAATAAATTTGCCGTCTTTAAGTGTGGTGATGGAGACCATTTCCGGGCTGACGCGGAAAGCTTTGGAGAACTTCTCCTCCGATTCTGCCATCTTATCTTCGGCTCTTTTAAGCTCGGTAATATCCGTTATCATTATGATACGGCAAGGCTTACCCCCGATATTGATGTGCTCGACTGAGGCCAGTGCGACGCGTATCTCGCCTGACTTCATGCGGGAGTGAAAATCTATGTTATATGCTCTCCCGTCTTCCTTCAGTTTTTTTGACAAGTGCGCCAGCTCTTCCGGTTTCACCCAGAGATTAAGCTCAGCGGCGCTATGGCCGACTGATTCTTCGCGGGTATAGCCGGAAAAACGGTAAAAAGCGTCATTGACTTCGATAAACTTGCCATCGGCAAGTGAAGTGATACAAATAGCATTGGCGCTGGTGCTGAAGGCTTTAGAAAACTTCTCCTCTGATTCTCTAATCTTTTCCTCCGCTTTTCTCCTATTGGTAATATCCTGGATAACGACGAGGCGATGCGGTTTCCCCTTGATATTGATGTTCTCGGCTGAACCGAGGCCGAGGCGTATTTCCCCCGATTTCATGCGGGAATGGAACTCCATGTTCCTAAATACACCATTTTTAGTGAGTACGGTAACCAGTTGTTGATACTCGTCATCCATCACCCAGAGATTAAGTTCCGCGGCGGTATGGCCGATTACCTCTTCAGAGGTATAACCGGTAAAATGACTGTAGCCTTTGTTGATTTCTACGAATTTATTGTCCGGCAGCGAACTGATGCAGATGGCACTTCCACTGACGCCAAGTGCTTTAGCAAATTTATCCTCAGATTCTTCAAGCGCTTGTTGTGCCTGCTTCAACTCGGTGGAATTATCAGAAATTACATCTTGTTTTTTCATACTCATACCTTCCAGTTTTTGGGTCATCTTTTCTCACGAATCAGTTACCCCAGCAACTGCTTGACTCTCTCCACAATTCCCAGGGGGCTGAAGGGCTTGGTCATGAACTCGTTAGCGCCCACAGTCAGGGCCTTTTCCTTATCCGCCTCCTGGCCTTTCGCGGATAACATGACAATATGGATATCGCTTAAACTCGAATCGCTCTTTAATTCCTGGCAGACTTCATATCCGTTTTTCTTCGGCATCATAACGTCCAGGAACATCAAATTCGGTTTCGATTCATGCACTTTAGATATTGCTTCTTCGCCGTTTACCGCCGAAGAAACATCATACCCTTCTTTCTTTAATACAAATGTCAATGTCCTTACGACATTAGGCTCGTCATCAACTACTAAAATCTTCTTGCCGGACATAGCCCCTTCCTCCTTTTCTGATTAAACCTTTATATGCTGGCTCAAACGCTTTTACGGGCGTATCCCATATTACTGGATACCGTCCGTTCAATACTTGTTATGCAATTAATCGCATTATTCAGCTCGTCTATTTCATCTTGAGTAAAGAGCCTCCAGCCCCGGCTGTCTCTTTGTTCAACGCCTCTGAGGGTGTCTTTCCGCAGCCAGCGGTATAACGTATTACGGCTGATACCAAGCAGGCGAAAAACCTCGGCGGTTCGATAGTAGGTTTGACCGTTGATAATTACCGGCATTTCAGGTCACTCCTTTTCCCATGCGGGTATACCCGAGTATAATCTACTAAACTCACAGTAGTGTCACAAAAGCGCCGGCCAATCTCACAATATGAGCACAAACGCTCCTGGAACAGGCAGCACAATGACCTGATAGCGAAATACCCGGATATTCATGCGGACGGTCGCCGCCTTATGATTACTCTGGTGCCCGTTCGATGCTACGTTCATCGTCTAAAAGCATCAGGGTTATCCCTGTTGACAATCGTAACTATAGTAGTACAATTAGGGTATTATGAGTCTGTTTGGCTCTTCCGGTATTAGAACCGTTTTCAATAAAGAGCTGTTAGATATCGCCTTTCGGGTAGGGTTGGGGGTGGGTAAAACCTGCTCCAACGTGGTAGTAGGCACGGATACGCGGACTTCCAGAGATGCCATGAAACATGCGGTAATCTCCGGACTGCTGGCGGCAGGCGCCAGGTGCTGTGATGCCGGAATAACGCCCACACCCACGCTGGCCTTTATCACCCGTGAGTTCGATGCCGGCATAATGGTTACGGCCTCCCACAATCCCCCGGAATACAACGGGGTTAAGCTGTTAAATCCGGACGGCTCCTCTTTTGATTTAATCCAGCAGGCCCAGATTGAAGCAGCGATACTGGCTGAATCGTACGACGTGGCGAAATGGGAGGAAATCAAGCATTGCGGCGTGTATGAAGGGGCTATCGAGCATCATATCAATAGCATTCTCCCCCATTTCCCTGAAAAGTTAAATATCAAGGTTGTGGTGGATGCCGGCTGCGGCGCCGCCTCCGAGATCACACCGCGCCTGCTTAAAAGGCTCGGTTGTGAAGTCGTTACTTTGAACTGCTATAACAGCGGTTTTTTTCCGCGCGTTATCGAGCCGGTAGAGGCCAATCTCCAGGAGCTGTGCCGGGCGGTTAAAGAATCCGGCGCTGCCTGCGGCATAGCCCATGACGGCGACGCCGACCGTATGATGGCCGTTGACGACCGGGGCCGGTTTATCACCGGAGATGTCATGCTGGCGGTCTTTGCCCGGGCGCTGGGTGTGAAAGAGGTAATCACGACACTCGACGCTTCCATGACCATCGAGGAGATGGGTTTTAAAGTCAGGCGGACGAAGATAGGCGATACCTGGGTATCCCATGAGCTAAAAAAAGGCGGCGATTTCGGCGGTGAGACCTCCGGGGCCTGGATTTTCCCCCGGATTTCGCTTTGCCCTGACGGCATTTATGCGGCGGCTCAGGTGGCGGCTATCGCCGGCCGGCACAAGCTTTCGCAATTGGTGGATGCCGTGCCGGTTTACCCGCTGGTGCGCGGCAGTGTGGTCAGTGAAGGTGTAGTAATGAACCGACTGGAATCGAAGCTGATGGCCATGGAACCGGTGGCCACCAGGAATAGCGACGGCATCAGGTTGAGCTTTACAGATGGCTGGCTGCTGGTCCGCCCGTCGGGCACCGAGCCGAAAATCAGGCTGACCGCCGAGGCCAAAAACGGGGCGAGGGCGCAGCAGCTGTATGATGACGGCCTGAAAGCTGTCAAGGATTCTATAGAGACCGGGGGTAAAGTAAGTTGAAAGCGGTGATTTTAGCGGCCGGTGAAGGCCACCGGATGCGTCCCCTGACCAGTCACAGGCCTAAGGTGATGTTGCCCATCGTCAATAAACCCATCATGGAGCACCTGCTCATCGAGGCTAAAGAAGCCGGTATCGGCGAGTTTATTTTCGTCGTCGGCTATTGTGATGAACAGGTCAGGGAATATTTCGGCAACGGCGAAAAGTGGGGCGTATCCATCACATATTCCGAGCAGAGAAAACAGCTGGGTACGGCTGACGCTATCCGGAATGTAGAAGGCGCCGTCGATGGTAATTTCCTGGTTATCAACGGCGATGTCATCATCGGCCGGGAGGACATCAGGCATTTAAAGAATAAAAAACACAGCACTATGAGCGTCATCGAGGTGGAGGACCCGCGGGGCCTCGGGATGGTGGAACTATCCGGAGGCAAAGTGGTCAATATTTATGAAAAAACAGCCGCGCCCCCGAGCCTCATGGCCAATACCGGGCTGTATCTCTTTACCCCGGAGATATTCGAGGCGATATCGAGGACGGAAAAATCACCGCGGGGCGAATATGAGATAACCGATTCCTTACAGCTCCTGATGGGCACAGAAAACGGTCTGCATTACCAGGTGCTAAAATCCTGGCTGGATCTCAGCTACCCGTGGGACTTATTACGGGCAAACGAGTCCATGCTGGCCGGACTCGAATCGCAGAACCTCGGCACGGTGGAAGAAAACGTCGTCTTAAAGGGGGCCGTAGCTATCGGCAAGGACACGGTGATAAAGTCAGGGTCTTATATCGAGGGGCCGGTAATTATCGGAGAAGGGTGCGCTATCGGGCCGAACTGCTATATCCGCGCGTCCACTGCCATCGCTGACGGCTGCCATATCGGCGCAGCCGTGGAGGTTAAAAACTCCATTATCATGAGAGGCAGTAAAATTCCGCACTTCAACTATGTGGGCGATAGCGTCATCGGCGAAAAATGCAACCTGGGCGCCGGCACCAAGATTGCCAACTTAAGGCTGGACAAAGCCGATATACATATCGCCGGTATTGATACCCATCGCCGTAAGCTGGGTGCGATAATGGGCGATAATGTGGAGACAGGGATTAACGCCTCTATCAATGTAGGCAGTATCATCGGCGATAAGGCATTTATCGGCCCCGGAGCTTTGGCGTACGGGGTTATTAAACCAGGTTCCAGGATATTTTAAGGGTTTACCCGGGAGGGGCGGCTTATGAAACAGGCAGTAATTTTAGCGGCGGGAGAAGGACAGCGGCTCAGACCGTTTACGCTTACCCGGCCCAAGACCATGCTTACCATTGCGGATAAGCCGATACTACAGTTCGTCGTTGAATCCCTGGTGACGGCCGGTATCCGCGATATTATCTGCGTTGTCGGCTACCGGAAAGAGCAAGTTTACGATTATATGGGAGACGGAGAGCGGTTCGGCGCGGAAATAACCTATGTCACCCAGGAGTCACAGCTGGGCACGGCGCATGCTTTGGCCAAGGTTAAGGATAAAGTAGCCAAAGAGTTTCTCGTCCTCCCCGGTGACAATCTGATTGAAGCCGGCACCATCGCCGATTTTGTCCAGATTGAACCCACCGCCATTCTGGTCAAAAGGGTGACCGACCCGGTTAGGTACGGTGTAGTGGATATTAAAGGCGGAAATTTAATAGGCATCAGGGAAAAACCCAAGGAGACGGTAAGCAATCTGGTCAATACCGGAATATATGCCTTTTCCAGGGATATATTCCAATTTTTCGAGGATGTTCTTGATATTCCGGAAGTTTTTAACAATATGATAGCTCAAGGCCAAAATATTAAAACCCTGGAAACCGGCGGCACCTGGCTCGATATCGTTTACCCCTGGGACGTTATCAGTCTGAATAACGCAATTCTAAATAATATCGGTGTGAACCTGGGCGGCACTATCGAGGCCGGCGTTTACTTGAAGGGGAATGTGACGGTCGGAGAAGGTACGGTCATCAGAAGCGGCTCCTCGATACACGGGCCGGTGGTCATCGGCTCGGGATGCGATATCGGGCCTCATGTCTGTATCATGCCGGCCACCAGCATCGGCGACAATGTGGTCATTTCCTCGTTTACCGAGGTTAAAAACAGCGTTATCGGTAACGATGTGAGTATCGGCACGGGAAGCATCATCAGCGATTCCGTTATCGATAAAGGCTGTGCTATCAAGGGGCGTTTTACCGCCGTCGGAGGTCAGAGCGACGTCAGGATAAACGGTGAGAGCCCGGCTATAGACGTGGGCGTTATTATGGGTGCGGACTGCAAGGTAGCTAACAGCGTCACCGTACAGCCTGGGGCTATCGTCGGCAACTACTGTGAAATCCAGATGTTAAAAATGATTAGCGGGAGATTACCTGACCGGAGTTTAGTATATTAAGGGAGAAGAAATAATTAATCCAAAAACCTCCTTTGTGAAAGGGTGAGAGATGAGTTTAGGGTGGTTGGGAAAAGGGGTATGCCAACAGCCTCTCCCTTTGAAAAAGGGAGATTGAGAGGGATTTTTATTAAAAGGCTGAATTAATATGTGCGGTATTGTTGGTTATATCGGGAAGAAGAGGGCTCAGCCGATACTCCTTAACTGCTTGAGCAAACTGGAGTATCGCGGCTATGACTCCTGCGGCATCGCCGTATCGAATGGCAGCCTCCAGGTCTATAAGGATATCGGCCGGGTAAAAGCCCTGGAGAAGACGCTGCCGTTCATCAAAGGCATGGTAGGGATAGGCCATACCCGTTGGGCCACGCATGGCGAGCCTTCAAAGATAAACGCCCACCCCCATTGCGACTGCACCGGCCGGTTTGCCGTGGTGCACAATGGTACTATCAATAATTACCACGAACTCAGGGAAAAGCTGACCGCGGAAGGACATACGCTCGTTTCTCAGACCGATACCGAGGTCATCGCGCACTTGATTGAAAAATATTATAGTGGCGATTTCCCCGGCGCTGTAGAGATGGCATTGCACGAACTTGAAGGCGTCTATACGATGATTGCCATCATGGCCGGCGAACACAGACTGGTGGCGGCCAGAAAAGACAGTCCGCTGGTTATCGGCATCGGCGATCGCGAGAACTACTTCGCCTCCGACGTCACCGCCTTGCTGGACTATACCAGCCGGGTTATCTATCTGGAAGACGGCGATATCGCGGTGATTACGGCTGACTCTATTAATATAAGAAACAACGGCGCCGGCATCGACCGCGAAGAGCATAAAATATCCTGGAGTGTTGAAGATGCTCAGAAATCAGGCTACGAGCATTTCCTGCTCAAAGAGATTCATGAACAGCCCAAGGTAATCAGGGATACGCTGTCCGGATATATTTCAGCGGGTGAGCCGGCGGCGGAACTGGCGGGAGACGGCGGCAGTATGGACGACATGCTGATACTGGCCTGCGGGACTTCCTATCATGCCGGTCTGGTAGGTAAATATATTATCGAAAAGCTGGTTGATGTTCCGGTAAGGGTGGAAATGGCCGACGAATTCATCTATAGCGGCCAGGCCGCCGCGGGGAGCAGGGCAGTTGTTATTACCCAATCGGGCGAGACGCTCGACGCGCTAAAAGCGATAAAGAAGCTTAAAGAGACAGGTTGCCGGGTTATCGCTATCACCAATGTCGTCGGCAGCACGGTTACCCGCACCGCCGACCGGACTATTTACCTGCGGGCGGGGCCGGAGATAAGCGTGGCCGCTACCAAGACCTACATGGCGCAGCTTATCGCGCTGTATTGGCTGGCGCTGCCTTACGCGAAGGTAGACATTAAAAAGCTGGATAGCCTGGTTACGGAGCTGAGACAGTTGCCGGTAAAGGTCCAGCAGGTGCTGGACAACGAAGCGGCGGTTGCTGATTGCGCCCGTCAACTGGCGGGCTACGAGAACGTCTTTTTCATCGGCAAGGGGATAAACTACCCGGTAGCCTTGGAAGGCGCCCTGAAGCTTAAAGAGATTTCTTATATCCATGCCGAAGGCTATGCCGCCGGTGAGTTGAAGCATGGGCCATTCGCTCTGCTGGGTGAAAAAACGCCGGTCGTGGCCATCGTGGCTCAGGATAATACTCACGAAGCGATTGTGACCAGCATCAAGGAAATTAAGGCCAGGCGTTCTCCGGTGCTGGCGATAGTGAGCGAAGGGGATGAGACCATGACGGGATTGGCCGACATGATAGTTACCGTGCCCCGCGTCGACCCGTTATTCTCCCCCGTGGTGAACTCCGTCGTCGTACAGCTATTGTCCTATTTTGCCGCTAAGGAGCGCGGCTGCCCCATAGACTTCCCGAGGAACCTGGCTAAAAGCGTTACCGTAGAGTAGCTCCGCCCCTTTGAGGATATTCCCGCTTTAAAGGCAGGCCTTCGCCTTTCGAGTTTCGTTTTTTCTGAAAAATACATGGCTGCATTTGTTTGTTGCGCTCCTGAGGTGTGGTAGAATTTAGTAATATGGAATTCAAAACGGTTGCCACCAATAAAAAGGCTTTTCATAACTATTTCATCGGAGAGCGCATCGAGGCCGGTATCGCTCTTACCGGCTCGGAAATAAAATCGGTGAGGGAAGGGCGTGTTAGCCTGGTAGAAGCTTATGTCAGACCCGAGCGCGGTGAAATGTGGCTGTTAAACGCGCATATCGCCCGGTACGATCCCAGCAGCTATATGGGACATGAGCCGACACGTCCGAGGAAGCTGCTTCTACACCGCAAGGAGATTCGTAATCTCACCGGCAAGGTGGCGGAAAAAGGGCTGACGCTGATGGCCACCCGTTTATATCTGAAAGGCGGCCTGGCTAAAGTAGAGATAGCCCTGGCTAAAGGCAAGAAGCTTTACGATAAGCGCGAGGTAATCAGCCGCCGCGAGAGTGACAGGGAGCTAGCCAGAACGTTCAAAATACGTTAAAATAATATAGGAGGTCTATATCGAGACTGTCCTTAATTATGGGGACGCGTGGTTTCGACAGTGGAAGTGCGTTACAGGACTGCAGGCTGAGGTGCCGCTCCCTCATAAAACTGGTGGCAAAAAATAAGTGCAGAACCAGTAATGGTTGCCGCCTAATTAAATAGGCTGCCATCCAACCCGAGCCCCACCCCGACGGGCTGGGATTGGGTGCCGAAAAGCCGGGGTGCCGCTGCCCGAACGCCGGTACGGGCAGTGAAAGAAATACCGGCTGGTCCGGCTTAACTCGGTCAGTTGAGGTGGGCCGGACAAGATTAAAGAGCTGAATAAACTTGTAGGATGCCCTGGACAGCTTCTTCTGGACGGGGAGTTCGACCCTCCCCCGTCTCCACCAGCAACAAAGATGCCCCGGAGAAAAACCCCGGGGCGTTTTCTTTTGGGGCAAGTCAGTTCGCCGGGAAGAACTTGAACAGCCTGAAAATGAGTTGTGAAAGTAACATACCGGTTAACTCGAATCTTTTAAGACCTGCCGCTGCAAACAGCCCCACCGCATCAATATCGAAACAGCAGGCTGTTCATGCGAGCTTCAACGTAACAGCATTTTTGCGGATTCGGTATTTGCCGGCTTTGGCTAATGTTTGCGCCACATACTGTTGTGGTATATCAACCAGTGTATATTTATCAAGAATACTTATAGCGCCAATGGCATTACCGGGAAAATTTGCATGGTAAGCTATCGTGCCCACGACATCAGCAGGCCGTACACCGTGGGATTTTCCCATGCTAAGAGTCAGCCGCACCATTCCCTTTTCA